>CACYEI010000047.1 GCA_902773355.1 uncultured Spirochaetales bacterium | reverse complement strand
TAAAAAAATAATTGAAAGTTTTGTAAATGGAAATAAAGAATATAAAATTAAAGGAGATAAGATTTATTGTAATAATCTTATAAGTAAAGTTAAGTTACAGAAATTTCTTATATTTAATGATCATAATTATTTTTTTTCTGCTGTTTCATTGAACTATAAATGTGATGGAAAATCATATTTGTCCAAAGGTGTATATAGGATTATAGTTTATTGTCCACAAGAGTATTTAGTTAATGTTAAGTGGGATGATGAGTATATAACAGATGAAAATTTCTTATATAAATATGTGATTCCTTCATCAAATTTTGTTGTAGATGAAGAAGTGTATTCAACATTGGAATTAGATAAAGTACTTTCTTACTTTGAAGATCAAAGTCAATACAATTCTAAATTTCAAAGTAATGAATATTTATTATGGTATGTTGATCATAGTAATAAAATATTTAACGATTTATCTACAAATGTTGTAACAATAGTTTCATTTCTAATAGATAATGGATATTTTATTGAAACAGATGATGAGAGTGGAGCTTTAGTAATTTCTTTACATTAATTGAAAAGGTAATATAGTATAAAAAGAATTTAGTTTTGGAGATGTACCACTTGATTAGTGCTGAAAGAGATTATGTTACTTATGGTTATGATTTACTCTTATTATATAGCAGTTTATACGCCTTAACGAGAATTGCTTTAGAAGAAAATAAAAATTAAATGATTTATAAAAATATTAATTACATAGATGCACATTCTCACATTAAGACTAATAATAGTTTTTTTTGTACCAGTGAATTATTGCCAAAAAATTTGATTGATTATTCATTATTATCAAAAGAAGAACTAGCATACAAATATTCTTTTACTTCTGAAATTGGTTTAGATAGAAGATATATTAAGGATATAAATTTAAATACCCAGCTATCTTTTTTTGAATATTTTTTTGATTATCTTGTTAGTAAATTCCATTCAGTTTCTTTGCATTGTGTTAAGGAAACTGAAACTATGATTAATTTTTTATCAAATAAAAAATTTATAAAGTACTCAATATTGTGGCATGGTTTTACTGGTTCTTTTGAAATTGCTGAAAGGTTAGAAAAACTTGGTGTAATTATATCCATAAACAGCAGAAAAATAAATGATTTTAAAGAATACAAATTATCTAATAAGTATTCTGTAATTGAGACTGATTATGATGGAGACAATTTAGCAGATTATTATAAATTATTGGATTATAATTATAGCGTAGCCTCTTCAAAATTAGGTATTACAAAAGATTATTTAAGTAAGATCTGTGAAGAAAGTCTTAATATTTTTAAAATAAATCTTGATAAATAAAAAAATGGATTCATAATTAATATTGTGAATATATTAATGATTTCAAGTGAATGTGTGCCTTTTTTTAAAACAGGAGGCTTAGCTGATGTTGTGGGCGCACTCTCTTTAAGTTTTGCTCAGCAAAAACAAAATGTGCAAGTTATACTACCTGACTATAATGCGGTGTCTAAGAACTACAAAAAAGTATGTTCTTTTAATATCCCCATGCTAGGTTGTATTGAGCCTATTATTGTAAAATCAGTAGAGGTAAATAATGTAATTTTTTACTTCATCTGCCATAGTGTTTTCACTGATAGGTTAGGTATTTATGGAGATACCAGTGTTGAACCATATGCTGATAATTTTTATAGGTATATCTTATTTTCTAAAGCTGCATTAGAGTTATGTAAGGTTCAAAAATATACGCCGGATATAATACATGCTCATGACTGGCCTACTGGTTTTATTCCTTACTTAATGAAGCATAGTGGAATGTTTTTTGCCAATACAAGATGTGTTTTCACAATTCATAATTTAGCATATCAAGGTATATTTTCCAAACTAAATTTTCTATATTTAAATATTAAGCCAGATGTTAGATTACTGAAAAATGATTCAATAAATATGCTTTATGCTGGTTTGGTTTCCTCTGATTATATTTCTACGGTAAGTCCAACATATGCAGAACAAATAAAAACTTCAGATTTTGATTGTGGGCTTGGAGAGATATTGAATAAAAGATCTTCTCATCTAATAGGTATTGTAAATGGTGTAGATTTAAATGTATGGAATCCAAGTAAAGATAAATATTTGACTGAACATTATTCTAAAAATGATCTTACAGGTAAGATTAAATTAAAGAAACATCTTCAAAAAACTTTTAATCTACCAATAGCCTTGGATATTCCTATTTTTGCCATGATTGGTAGATTAGCGGCTCAAAAAGGTTTTGATATATTTTTGGAATGTGCGGAATACTTGTTAAACAACTACAGACTTCAGTTTGTTATCATTGGTACAGGAGATAAATTTCTTGTTGATAGGCTTTTAGAACTTGACAGTAAGTTTGATAATATAAGTGTTGCCATGGAATTTTCAGATGAAAAAGCACATTTGGTTGAGGCTGGTTCTGATTTCTTCCTTATGCCGAGTAGATATGAGCCATGTGGACTAAATCAGATGTATTCTCAAATTTACGGCACCATCCCAGTTGTTCATAAAACTGGAGGTCTATCTGATACTGTTATTGATATTTCAGATGATCCAAAGAACGGAACAGGAATAGTATTTAATGATTTAGAACCAAATAGTATTGTTAGCAGTGTGGGAAAAGCATGTGAACTGTATAAATCTGATAAAATGAAAAATGTCATTAAGAATGCCATGAGTACAGATTTTTCATGGAATAAATCTGCACATTTATATATGAATCTTTATGAATCACTTTTAAAAGGAAAATATAGGTCTGGAGGTTTAAAGAAATGAAAAAAGAAAAAGTTTTGGCCATTATCTTGGGCGGAGGAAAGGGAACAAGATTGTTTCCATTGACAAAAGATAGAGCTAAACCAGCAGTTCCGTTTGCTGGAAAATATAGAATTGTAGATATTCCTATATCAAACTGTATAAATTGTGATTTTAGACAGATTTATCTTTTAACTCAGTTTAATTCTGCTTCTTTACATAATCATATAAGTAACACATATCTGTTTGACCAGTTTTCAAATGGTTTTGTTGAGATTTTATCCGCTGAACAGACCATGACATCTGAATCATGGTTTCAGGGAACTGCTGATGCTGTAAGAAAGAATTTAAAACATTTCAGGGATCAGGAAGCAGACTACTATTTGATTTTATCCGGTGACCAATTATATAGAATGGATTTTAAAAAAATGCTTCAAAGACATAAAGAAACTGGAGCTGATTTAACCATAGCTGCTAAACCTATATCTAGAATGCAAGCTACAGGTTTAGGGATAGTAGGAACAGATTCAGATGGTATGATAACTAAATTTTATGAAAAGCCATCTCCTGATGCTGATATTTCAGATTATAAAGTAAATGCTGATTATTTAGAGTCATCATTAAATGTGAGAGCAGATGAAGGAAATGAATATTTGGCTTCCATGGGTATTTATATTTTTTCAGCTAAAGCTATGGAGGAAGCATTATCTGGAGATGAAACAGATTTTGGAAAAGAAATTATTCCTGGCCTACTAGGTCATAAGAAATTAACTTCATATCTCTTTGATGGATTTTGGGAAGATATAGGAACAATAAAGGCTTTCTATGAATGTAATATAGATTTGGCCACGGTAAAACCTAAATTTAATTTTTATGATGAAGAAATGCCTATCTATACCCATAGACGTTTTTTACCTGCGTCAAAAATTAATTTTTGTAATATTAGCAGTTCTTTAACTTCTGAAGGTTCAATTATAACAAATGCATATATAGTAAATTCAATAATAGGTGTTAGAACTATTATTGAAAGCGGTGCGTCTTTAGATGGTGTTTATGTTATGGGATCTACTTATTATGAAACAGAAACACAAAAAGAAGAAAACCGACGTTTAGGCAGACCAAATATTGGTATAGGTAAGGGGACAATAATTAAAAAAGCTATTATTGATATGAATGCTAGAATAGGAGATGGATGTAGAATAGGAATAGACGATATACCAAGACCTGACTGTGATAATGAAGCATATTCAATTCATGATGGGATAATAGTTATCAATAAATTAGCCGTAATTAATAATGGCACAATATTATAATAAATATAACATTCTCAGATAATGATAAAATTAGTTTTAAAAAAATCTTTTTTTGATGGGTGGGATAACTTATTTTCCATTTTTATTTTTAATATTATTTTTGGCTTGATTATTTTTGGTACTGTATGGGTTTTTATTTTGTTGAATAAGACAGGTCATGAATTAGATGTACTAAAAGTTGTTTCTATATTAACTATTACATTGTTCTTATTAAGTTTTCATTCCTTAGGAATAAATGCATTAACAATAAATTGGAGTTGTTATAAAAAAGCAGGTTTTTCCCAATATATAAATGGAATAAGAAAACATTTCACGCATGGATTGCTCTATTTCCTAGTTCATTTTTTTATTATGCTTTGCTATCTATTGATAATTCCAATGTATTTACAAACTAAAACTATAATAGCTCTTATAATCAGTTTTCTAATTTTTTGGACTTCATTAATAGTCTTTCTTTCTTTTCAATTTTTTTATCCACTTCTATATCTCATGGAAAATGACAAAGTATTTAAAACTGCAAAAAAATGTGTTATTGTCTTTTTTGATAATTTATCCTTATCATTATTTGTATTGATAAAAAATATTCTTGATTTAATTATATCTGTTTTTACCTTGACCTTTATTCCTGGTTTCGCAGGAATTATATTGTTTAAAACTGACGTTATGAAATTTATTATGAAGCGTTATGATTATGTGCTTGAAAATAACATTACAGATAATAAAATAAGTAAAAGGAATATACTTTGGAATGAGATTCTATTTGAAGAAAGAAAAAATATTGAATCAAGATCTTTTAAGGATATTATTTTTCCATGGAAACAATAGTATTTTAGTTTTTAATTGTATTATTTAACGGAAAATGTATTATTGCACGGAAAAATAAATGGAGAATACATGGGATTAGAAATAGAATTTAAGGCATTTATAGATTCAAACAGAGTAGAGGAAGTGAAAAAAAAACTGGAATCATTATTTGTTTATAATGGATATGTGAAAAAAACGGATGAATATTTTTCTTCTTTACCTAATGGTGAACCTTTATTTAGGATTAGAATTCAAAATGACGAAAAAGGTAGCAAAATACTGATTACTTCTAAACCAAATAAATCAAAAGAAAGTGGACTTGAGTTTAATATAGAAAATGAGTTTGAAGTGTCTTTTGACCAACTTTCTAATTTAAGACATTTCATCACAGGGCTGAATTTATATCTATGCAGAAAAAAGTATAAGGAAGGATATGATTTCAGTGGCTTTTTTGACAGTTCAAATCTTCATCTTGAACTGCTAAATGTTAAATATTTAGGATGGTTTTTAGAAGTTGAAATAATATCATTAAATGGTCTTGAGCCTAAAAAAGAAGACTTAGATGTAATTAACAATATTTTTAAAAATATACTGGATAAACTAGATATAGGTTATGAACATATTGTCAGCACTGGTTATTATAAAATGCTAGCTGCAGCTGGCCATGGTTTGTCTTAAATATTTCACAATTAATATTGTAAACATTAGAAATATTATTTGGTTTTAGGACGTCTTCTGTTTTTCCGTTTTTAAATATATTTCCATTTTTTAATAATAAACAGTATGGGCAGTATTTTAAAACTATATTTAAGTCATGGAGTACACAAATGATAGTTTTATTATTCTTATTCAATGCTCTTAAGATTTCCATTATTTTAATCTGATGATATGGATCTAGATTACTAATTGGTTCATCTAAAATCATTATTTTAGCGTCTTGACAAACTGCTCTGGCTATTTGAGCTAGCTGAATTTCACCAGATGATATACTGTTTATAAATTTATTTTTTAAATGACTGATATCAACAATTTGAATGGCTTCATCTGTAGATATTTTACTTTCATTATTTCCATATTTTCCCATTTCAATTAGTTCTTTTACTGTAAAACTATATTTATTAAAGTCATTTTGACCAACATAAGAAATATATTTTGGAAGATCTTTTTGTTTTATTTGATTTATATCTTTGTCAAATAAGAATATGGATGAAGACTTAGTATTTAGTTCTTTTACCAGATATTTAATTATTGTTGTTTTACCTACACCATTAGGTCCGCATATAGCTGTAAAATTACCATTTTCTACTGTAAAACTTATATTTTTTAAAATTATTTTATTACTATAGCTACATGTAAGATTATTAATTTTTATAGCTTGACTAATCATATATTGTACTTTTCCTTTTCAGTAATAAAGAGAAGAAGATAGGTGCTCCAATTATAGATGTTATTATACCAATAGGAAGTTCAGAATTAGGTATTACAATTCTTGATATAATATCAGAAATTTGAAGGATTAGAGCTCCTAACGGAAATGAGCATATGATTAATGGTTTATGTTTTGGTCCTAAAAATTTTCTTGTAATATGTGGGCACATAAGACCAATAAATCCAATAACTCCGCAGTAAGCAACAATAACAGAAGTGGTTAAAGAAGATACAATTAAAAGGAGTAGTCTCTCTTTGTTTGCATTTATACCTAGTGAAAAAGCAGTAGTTTCATTTAAGAGTAATAAGTCCATTTTTTTATTTCTTCTTAATAAAAATAGGAGAATAAAAACACTTAAAATAGTAAATATAGCAGCTTTTAGATATGAACTTGAACTTAAACTACCCATAGTCCAATAAATGACAAATTGAACTTGTTTTTTACCTAAAAAAATAAATAAAGATGTGCAGGCACTAAGAAAGAAATTAATAGCTATTCCAAATAACAGCATAGAATTAATATTCTTTTTCCCATTAAAAAAAAGTAAAAAAGATGTAGCTAATGAACCAGTAAATGCAATTACAGGCAGTGAATAAACTGAATTTATACTTAATCCTAAGAGCAGTCCTAATGATACTGAAAAAGATGCACCGCTGGATATTCCTAATACATATGAATCTGCAAGAGGGTTTTTAAACACAGTTTGAAAACATAATCCAGAAACAGATAAAATACCGCCACAAAGCATAGCACATAAAGCTCTAGGAATCCGTATTGATTTAATAATATATAAATCTATTTCATCTACAGTAAAGTTATTAAAAATATTTTTTATTATATTAATAATATTTATTTTTGTGGTTCCAATAGAAATTGAAATCAGCAAGGCTATTACTGAACTACTAACACAAATAATAAAGAATAGTAATTCCTTTTTTTTCATTTTAAAACAAATCCGGGTATAAGGCTTTAGCTATCTCTGCGACTGTTTCTGCTGTTCTGACTCCCTGACGTTCTGCTCTTTGGCCATCTATTTGGATTATTTTTCCTGTTAAAATATTATATGGTTCTGTTTGCCTAAAATTTTCAGGTCCATTAGACATATAGGTGTAGTAAGATAGGAATATAATATCTGGATTTGACTTTAAAAGAGTTTCTTTACTTATGACCCAGTTTGAGCAGTCTTTAGCTGCATTAATTCCACCAGCTACTTCCAATATTTCCCCTAAATAAGTATCTCCCGTGGCACACCAGTCACCAAATTCACCCCATGAAATCATATAGATACAGGATTTTCTTTCTTCATAACTTAAATTTGAAACTTTATTAGTGACTTCTTTAATTTTATCTTTCATTTCAGAAATAACAGCATTTGCTTTTTCTTCTGCATTAATAATCTGTCCTATTTTTTCAATAAAATCATATGTTCCATCTAATGATTCCTGATAGACTAAAACTTCAACATTATAGCCAGCATTTCTTAAGGTATTAATGGTATCTAATGATGTTAGATTTGTTGCAATTACTACGCTTGGATTTAAACTTATAATTTTTTCAACTGATGGAGAATACATATCTCCAACATCATCTATTTCAAGTACCTCTAATGGATAATCACATACGTTAGTTCTTCCTATAAGCTCACTTCCTCTATCAAGAGCAAAAACGGTTTCTGTTATGTTTGGAGAGAGTGAAACTATGGTTTGTGTCTCTGAAGTTTTTTTTTCTGCTACACTTTGGGCTGAAAGAATAAACGATAAAAATAAAACATTAAAAATAATTAGAATCTTTTTCATTCCTTACTCCTAAATTCCCGTAGGATTTTTATTAAGGTTTTATTTTGGGAGGTATCCTGACTTAAAGGACAACAAAGCCGTCTTCCCAGCTATAAAGCCAGTGACTTTTTGACTGTGCACACCTTTTAACAGTGGCGGGACCGTACCAGATTTTCACTGGTTTCCCTGATCCAAAATAAAATTAATTACCAGGGGGGAAGGAATTGAACCTTCATTAACGGGACCAAAACCCGGTGTCCTGCCGTTGGACCACCCCCCAATCATTTCTGATTTTAATGATACATAGACTTTGGGTCAATTAATACTAATTATTTTTGTCCAACAATAAACCATGTAGGACCTGCTCCAGTTAAATATATTCTTTCTTTTTCTGAAGTTGGAATTATTGGTTTTTTGTACAGATATGAAAAATCATTTTCAAAATTCCAATTATTAACATCTTTTTCATATTGTAATTCTAATTCTTTCCGTTCAGGTAGATTTAGATGTGTTTTGTTTGTTCTATCTAACCTAATGAATGCATCCTTTGTACTTATTTTTAATTCTTTAGGTTTAATATATCTAAAATATAAATCTGATCTATTTTTTATCTGATAAACCAATTCTCCCGTGTTATAAATTATAGCTGTATTATAGCTACTCAAAAAAAAACACACATCAGAACCAACTTTCAGCCCTATAGTAAATAACTGTATTTCAGATAAAGCATTTAAAAAAGCATTATTAAGAATTAGCAGAATAAGCCCCGCATCTGAAGATGCGCCACCTAATCCAGATAATTTGGGTATTCCTTTTTTTATATTAACTTTAATATAGGCATTTGTATTTATTTCTCTTAAGTAAATTTTTATTGCTTTATAAATAGATGATTCAGTATTTAGACATGATTCTTCCAGTCCGTATATCAATATTTTTGTTTTATTTTCTGAAAAAGAACTACAGCTGGCATCCGTAATTATTTCTATATCTAGAATATCTTTAAAAAGTGGAAATAATGTTATTAGTGAAATCAGCTTGTGAAGATTATTTTCTTTCTGTTTTGAAATATATAGGGCAAGATTAATTTTGGAATATGCTAATTCATTTTTGTATATCATCTGACCATATCCCATTTTCAATAAGAAAATTTTTTTCATTTTCTATCCAATTTTTATTTGCCTTTGGATTAAGAGGGCTAGGGTGTAACATATAAAAAGTTGGGAGGGTAGAGACTTTACAAAATCTTTTATATGCATAAGAGCCTACACCTATAAGTTTTTTAGGTTGTATAAGCATAATAATATTTTTCAAATATTCATCACAACATATATTTATTTGGTTTTTATCTGATTTGGAAAGCATTTCTGGGGTAATGTTCTTACCTTTTTGTGTATTTTCAATAAAACATAAAGGGCAGTAGTTAAGTACAGCATTTTTTTCAGCAAATAGTTCTGCTGTTTGGTATTTACTTTTTATAAGAGACCAAAATCTAAAACCGCTGATTTCACTTCTTTCCGTATTCATACCAGTAATTATTTTTTTACAATGCTCTGTCTTGGGTTTGTTAACGGTATTATTGATTTTTAGATAATTCTTTACATAGTTGATTTCACCAAATGGAATACCTGTCTGAACCATACCATATGGGCCTGGATTCATTCCCAAAAATATATTATCTATGTATTCATTAACATAATTCTGTAAATATTCATAATAATTATCTTTAGCATAATCCAATGGATTATATATTATACCTGTAAATGAAAAGTGTATTTTATTTAATTTATTATTAAATGCTTCAGTTAAGTTTATAAGTTTTTTTTTAAATGTTCTGCTCATAGGTTGCCTTTAAATTAATTAGGTTGTTACATGCATCTTTTATAGCTTCACTTATTGTTGGATGTGGGAAGATAATTTTATCTAAGTCATATGCGGTTATATTAAGTGATAAAATCAATGAAAAAGAAAAAGCAAATTCAGATGCGTATGGAGAATAAGCTTGTAAGCCTAATATTTTCAGTTTATTGGGCTCAGATATTATTTTTATTATACTTGCCATTTTAATTGGGTTTTCCGCCACAAATCTTCCGTTGGTTCTGAGGTTAGATGTATATGAAATATATTTAATATTATTTTTTAAACAATACTTTTCAGATAACCCACATGTTGCAATTTCAGGGTGTGTGTAAATAACGTTAGGAATTATTAAAGGATTAAATGTTTTATTGATAGAATTTGATTCAATAATTGAAGAAGCGCATATATCACCCATTAAATCTGCACTGTGTGCTAACATAGATAAACCTGTAACATCGCCAATTGCATAGATGTTATTATAGTTTGTTCTCATTTGTTCATTTACTTTAATAAATCCTTTATTGTCTAGGATAATACTTAAATTACTGTCTATCAGTGGAAGTTTTGCTTTTCTACCGCATGCATTTAATATTATATCAGTTTCTATATTTTTTAATTCACCTGTTGAATTTATATAAGATACTGTGTTTTCTTTAACTGAAATATCAGATATATTACAAATAATTTTAATTGAATTTATATTTCTTTTGAATAATTTTAGAATATCATCATCAAGCATATTTAAAATATTTTGCTGTGTCTCAAGAATAGTAACTTCAATATTGAGATTATTAAAAATTGTGGCATATTCAAGTCCTATAACACCACCACCAATTATTACTATTTTGTTAAAATTTTCTTTTAAGTTTAGTATAGTTGTACTGTTATAAACATTGCTTTGATTTATACCATCAATATTAGGAGTCACAGATTCACTTCCGGTGGCAATTACTATATTATCAGTGCTTAGTGTTTGTTTTGAATTTATAAGAAAAACCTGATTATTTGATATTATTTTTCCAACATCATTTATTAGATTTATTTTTCTATTGTTCAGATTATATTTTATTCCGTTTCTTAAAATTTTTATCTTTTCTTCTGTCTGTTGCAATAAATCTTGATATTTAGACAATTTATTATTCCATGATTGGTACAGTAGGTTTTTTGTTGGTATACAGCCACTATTGGTACATGTTCCACCTGGATATTCTTTTTCAATAATTGCTATTTTTTTTGATTTCTCAGCTAATTTTAAAGCACATTTATATCCTGCGGGGCCACATCCTATAATAATTGTGTCATAGTCATTCATATTTTTATTATTGCATTAATTTTATAAATTGACAAATAAAAGCCTAAATAAGATAATTAACAGTCTTTTATGGTAATCAAAAAATTTGATGAGAGTGAGGTATACAATGAATATAAAAGCAACTCTAAGAACTGATGATTTTGGTTCATCTGGTTCTAGAAGGTTAATTAGAAAAGGATTGTTCCCAGCAGAAATTTACGGTAAAGGTGAAAATGTCCACATTATTTTAAATGCCCATGATTTTGAAATAAGTTTGAGAAGTATTTCAGTTGGCAGTAAGTTAACTTTAACCGTTGATAATAAAGAATATAGCTGCATTTTTAAAGATCTTCAGGAAAATATTATGACTGGAAAACTTATTCATGCAGATTTTCAGATTGTTTAAATAATGAAAGTTGTCATAGGGTTGGGAAATCCTGGTTCTCAATATGAGAACACTAGACATAATGTTGGTTTCACAGCCCTTAATTATATGGCACTAGAATATGGTTTTTCGTTTAAAAAAAAATTTTTAAAGCCGTATGAATATGCTACTTATAATAATTCTTTTTTAGTAAAACCGCTAACTTACATGAATAATAGCGGACAGATTATCCAATACATAAAGAACGAGTGTAGTGATTTAAATGATATAGTTGTTATCTGTGATAATTTAGATTTGCCTTGTGGAGCTGTAAGAGTCAGATTTGGTGGTTCTAATTCAGGGCAAAAGGGATTAAAAAGTATTCAAGATAATTTAGGGTCTTCGGATTTTATTCGAATATATATAGGTATAGGTAGACCAGATTTTAAATCAGAAATTAATTCTTATGTTTTGAAGCGTGAGAGTAGAAGTCTATACAGAGATGAATTATTAAATGCAATCAAAACATCTTCATTAATAGTTCATGATTTTATTAATGGAACTAAAATAGCGGATTTACAAAATGAATATACTAGAAAAGGAATTTCATAATAATATTTCAGATTTTATTGGTGATAATAAATTTTTAATTGCTTTATCTGGTGGATCTGATTCTATGGCGTTACTAAATGTTTCAAGTAAGTTTATTGATTGTAAAAAATTAATTGCTGTTTATGTAAATCATAGGATAAGATCTGAACATGAGATTCATGAAGAAATCAATATTTGTATTGATGCTACTAGTAAACTTAACATTGCATTTTTAATAGTTGATTTGGGAAAAGATACTGTTAATAAATATAATTCCAAATATAAGTGTGGCATAGAAGCTGCAGCTAGAAAATTAAGATATGATTCTTTATTTAGAATATGTAAAGATAACAATATTAACCACATTCTTACAGCACATCATAAATCGGATCAAATTGAAACTATTTTATTAAAGATATTAAGAGGTGGCAGTTTAAAATCCTATCTTGGAATGAAATTGATTTCTGATATAGATGGTGTTTTATTGATTAGACCATTTTTAAATGTAGAAAAAAATGACATACTAAATTATGATTTTGTTAATGATATTAGGTTCTCTACAGATTCTACAAATAGAGATGTTAGATATGAAAGAAACTTTATACGTATTGTTCTACTGCCAAGATTGTTAAATAATCCTGATTTTAAAGAAGAAGTATTATTACAACCTAATCATTTTTATGATAATCATTTAGATACTTTTTCTACTTATTCTCTTTATGATGATTCATTTTTTATATGTACTGAGTCCTTTTTAAGTTGTCCTACACTTTTGAAAAATGAGTTAATATATAAATTGTGGAATAAAATATTTAATCAAGTAGAGTGTCCTAAAAGTTTAATAAACAGAGTAATTTCAGAAGCATATAATGTCTTAAATGAGAAGTCAGCTAAAAGATATGGTATTGTTTCTGCAAATTTATCTACTTTTACAATTACTCCTAAGGTAATAATTTTAAATAGGTTAAGTGATGACTTTAATACAATGCGTAATTATTTCCAAATCCAGTATTCTAAAAGTGGAAATATTAATCAGGATGTTTTTATACATAATAAGTTACTTAGCAAAAATGTTACCTTTACAAGTGCTGAATTAAGTGAAGTAATCAATTTAAAAAATGGTAAGAAAAAAATAGGTAAACTATTTCAAGAGCTAAAAATACCATCAACATTAAGGAAGTTTGTCCCAGTTATGAGATTAAACAATAAAATTGTCGCTGTTTTTGGTTCTGTTTTTGGGTTAAAAAATAGAATTTCCACTGATATATGTGTACCGTATAGTTTTGAAAGTATATTTGTTTTAATAACTTGTAGGTCTTTACCAAAGTGTTTATATTGAAAATAATACAATATTATTGGAGCTTATTATGTTAAATGATGAAAAAAAGAAAGATTCAGATTCATACTGGAAACCTTCAAATCCTGAATTTGAAACTGGTAAAAAAAGTGAAGATGATAAAAATTATTCTAATAAAAACAGTAATGATGATTTTAAACCAACTGATCCATTTAATAATGGACCAAGAAATAGAAGGTGGGGAAGTTTTATTATTTCTTTGATTCTATTAGCTTTTTTGGGATTTTTCTTCTTTTCAAATTTTTCTAACTCAAGAGAATTGTCTTATACGGAATTTAAAAATAAATTAAAGCATGGAGATGTAAGTACTGCTAATATTATAGGTAACAGTGTAATTGAATTCACATGTGTAGAAAGTGTTCCAATAAGACAAAATAGTGGCGTTATTATTAATCAGAATATAAATGTAGCTTATAAAACTAGGATACCGTATTTGGATGTAAATATATTGGATGAATTGACTGAATATAATGTTATTATTACAGGCTCTGAGCCCAATACTGTTTGGTATACTGTTTTGCTACAGATTCTACCATGGATAATATTTATAGGTTTAATGTTCTATATAATGAGAAATGCTACAAATGGTCAACTAATGCAGTACGGTAAAAGCCATGCAAAACAATTTGATGAGAAAAAAATAAAAATTAAGTTTAAAGATGTAGCTGGCCAAAAAGAAGCCAAATATGAATTAATTGAAGTTGTAGAATTTTTGAAAAATCCAGAGGAGTATAATGAGATTGGGGCTAAGATTCCTCATGGAATTCTAATGGTTGGTCCTCCTGGAACAGGTAAAACTCTTTTAGCTAAAGCTGTAGCAGGAGAGGCAGGAGTTCCCTTTTTCCATACCAGTGGTTCTGATTTTGTTGAAATGTTTGTTGGAATGGGGGCAGCAAGAGTACGTGATTTATTTTCCCAAGGTAAAAAGAATGCTCCATGTATTGTTTTTATAGATGAAATTGATGCAGTAGGTAGATCAAGAGGCAGTGGCTTAGGTGGTGGGCATGATGAAAGAGAACAGACATTAAATCAGATTTTAGTTGAGATGGATGGCTTTGATACAAATAGTGGAGTAATAGTTATAGCTGCAACAAATAGGGCCGATGTTCTAGACCCTGCTTTACTTAGACCTGGAAGATTTGATAGACAGGTAACAATTGCTTTACCTGACATAAATGAAAGGGAAGAGATTTTAAGGATTCATGCATCAAAAGTTAAAATTGATTCAAATGTTGATTTAAATAAAATTGCCAGAGCTACTCCAGGTGCTTCTGGCGCAGATTTAGCTAATTTAGTAAATGAAGCTGCTCTTTATGCTACTAGAGCTAAAAGGAAGTCTGTATCTATTATAGATTTTGAAGAAGCAAGAGATAAGATGGTTTTAGGAGTTGCCAGAAAAAGTCACGTTATGACTCCTGAAGATAAAAAACTAACGGCTTATCATGAAGCTGGTCATGCTCTTTTATATTATTACCTTCCAGACTTGGATCCTTTATATAAGGTTACAATTATTCCTCATGGTAATGCCGGTGGTGTCACTATGGGGTTACCTGAAAATGACAGATCTTATATTAAAAAGTCATCACTTATGAGTCATATTAAATTATCAATGGGTGGATATGTTGCAGAGAAAATATTAACTGGTCAGACTACCACAGGACCGTTTTCCGATATTAAGCAAGCCACAAATATAGCAAGAAGAATGGTTACAGAATGGGGTATGAGTGAATTAGGCTTTATAGATTTAGGAGAAAATAATGATCAGCCCATTTTCCTTGGAAGAGAAATAACTCAGCATAAAGATTATTCTGATGAAACTGCTCTTAAAATAGATAATGCTGTAAACAATATTTTAGATATGTGTATGAAGGATTCTGAAAACATAATAAATATGCACAGGGATCAGCTTGATATTATTGCAAATGCCCTTATTGAGAAAGAGACGTTAGATGATAATGATATTAGACAGTTATTAAATTTAAGTCTTTTAGAACATAAGAATTCTGATTTGGTATAATTATTGGATTTTTGTATGGCAGATATATCAAAAAAACGTAATTTTTGTATAATTGCACATATTGATCACGGAAAAAGTACTTTAGCTGATCGCTTTATTGAAAAAGCAAAATTAAATCTTTCAAGGACACAAAATCTGAATCAAATTCTTGATAATATGGATATTGAGCGAGAAAGAGGTATTACAATAAAAAGTCAGGCTGTAACTATTCCATATGAGGCTAAAGATGGTAGTTTATACGAATTAAATTTGGTTGACACTCCAGGACATGTAGATTTTTCATACGAAGTATCCAGAGCTATTAGTTCCTGTGAAGGAGCATTGTTGCTTATTGATGCAACACAGGGTGTAGAAGCCCAAACGTTAGCAAATATGTATATGGCAGTAGAGCATGGGCTTGAGATAATTCCTGTGATAAATAAAATTGATTTATCAAGTGCTGATATAGAATCATGTAAAAGACAAATAGATCATGATTTGGGATTAGATGTATCCATGACTGTTTGTGTCAGTGCAAAAACAGGGGAAGGTGTTGATGATTTATTTGAAAGTATTGTTAAATATATTCCTGCACCTATTGGTGATGAGAAACAGCCATTAAAGGCTCTTATTTTTGATTCCCATTATGACTCTTATAGAGGTGTTATAGTCCATTTTAGACTTTTTTCAGGATCAATTAAAGAAGGTCAAGATATACTATTAATGAACAGTAATGCTGTTTACAAAGTTGAGGAAGTAGGTATCTTTCAAATTGATTTAATAAGAAAGAAAGAACTATTTGCAGGTGATGTGGGGTATTTTATTGCTGGTATAAAAACAGTTAGTGATGTTAGAGTTGGAGATACCGTAACTTTAGCAGATAATAGGGTAGAAGAACCATGTGAGGGCTTTAAAGACGTTAAACCTGTTGTTTTTTCATCAATATATCCAGTAGATTCAAATGATTATGATGAGCTTTTGGAGGCTATGGAACGCCTTAAATTAAATGATGCTTCACTAGTATATGAAAAAGATAGCAGTGCAGCATTAGGGCAAGGTTTTAGATGTGGATTTTTAGGATTATTGCATCTTGAAGTAATCCAAGAACGGATTGAAAGGGAGTTTGATTTATCTATTGTTTTTACTAGTCCGTCTGTTAGATATAAAGTATACTTAAAAAATGGTGATATGATTTATGTAGATAACCCTTTGGATTATCCTGATTTGGTTAAGATTGATCACTCCGAAGAACCGTATATTAGAGCTGAAATAATATCACCTGCAGTTTATTTAGGTTCAATAATGACCTTATGCATGGAAAAAAGAGGAATACAATCTGATATAATTTATGTAGATGATAAAAGAGTTCAATTAACTTATGAAATGCCTTTAAGTGAAGTATTATTTGAGTTTTATGACAGATTAAAATCAATTTCTAGAGGTTATGCTTCTTTTGATTATGAATTAATTGATTACAGAAAATCAGATTTGGTTAAAATGGATATTTTGGTAAATGGTGAAAGTGTTGATGCTTTATCTCAGCTTGTTTTTAAAGATAATGCCTATCAGAGGGGAAGACAAGTCTGTGAACAGTTACAAAATGAAATACCTAGACAACAGTTTAAAATTCCTATACAAGCGGCTATAGGTGGTAATATAATAGCAAGGGAAACCATAAATGCGTATAGAAAAGATGTTACAGCTAAATGTTATGGTGGAGATATTACTAGAAAAAGAAAACTTTTAGAAAAACAAAAGGAAGGGAAGAAAAGGATGAAACTGGTTGGTAATGTAGAAATACCACAAAGTGCATTCCTTGCAGTTTTAAAGACAAAAAATGAAGGAAGATAATATTTATGGAGCAAGATGTAAAAGAATTCATATATTCTGTAGATGATTATTCTTTTTCAATTTCAAATTTAGGATGTGCTGTTACATCTATTATTGTTCCTGATAAAAATGGAAAGTATGAGAATATTGTACTTTCAGTTCCTAATTTAATAAAAAACCCTGAGAATGTGAAAAATGGTGCATATTTTGGACTAACTATAGGTAGATATGCAAATAGGATTTCAAATTCATCTTTTTCTGTGGATAAAAAAAAATTTTTTTTAAAACCAAACGAGAATAATAACCTGCTTCATAGTGGAGATAATGGTTTAGCTTATAGATTATTTAGTGTAAAAAAAGCTCCAAATGGCTTTGATTGTAGTATAAATTTAGCTGAAAAAGATGATGGCTTTCCAGGTGATTTTAATTTAAATGTGAAATTTTCTTTTTTAATTTCAAATTTTAACAAATTAAAAATTTGTCTTTTTAGAATTAATTATAATTATACATGTACTGAAAAATGTCCAGTAAATATCACAAATCATTCGTATTTTAATTTGACTGGAAATTATTCAAAAGACATTACATCACATATAGTACAAATGAATAGTTCAAAAGTTTTTACTACAGATGAAGAAAATCTTCCAAAAAAATTGATTGATGTAAAAAAAACAAAATTTGATTTTTTAAACGGAAAAGAAATAGGCCATATTCCATATGATAATACTTATATTGTTAATAAAAAAGGATTATTAAATAAAGGATTCACTAGATGTTGTAGTGTTTTTGAACCAGAATCAGGTAGATTGATGGCTGTATATTCAGATATGCCAGCTTTTCATTTTTATAATAGTCCAGAACTAAGTAATATAGGTTTATATAATAATTATAGTGGATTTTGTATTGAAACTGGATATATACCTAATAGTATTAATAATAAATTTATACAAAAAATTAATGGTAATACTATAATTGAACCGAACAAATTATATAGTTCAAGCACATATTTCGTTTTTTATATTTAAATAATTTTTGGAGGAAATAAATTATGGATGTAAAAATTATTGGAATAACTGGAGGTAGTGGAAGTGGAAAATCTACCATAGTAAGAAAAATTAGTGAAGTATGTTCAGATTTTGCTTTTATTCCACAGGATAATTATTATAAGGATGCTGTGTATATGAGTAATACTAATATAACAGCATTTAATTTTGACCATCCAGATGCATTTGACTCAGATTTATTATATAAAAACTTAAAGGATTTAAAAGATGGTAAATCAATTAGAATGCCAGAATATGATTTTGTTCATCATAAAAGAAAGAATGAGTATAAAGAAGTAAAATCTTCTCCATTAGTTATTTTAGAAGGGTTAATGATTTTATATGATCCTGAAATTAGAAAACTTTTAGATTTAAAAATTTATGTTGATACACCTGATGACATTAGGTTTATAAGAAGAATGAAAAGAGATATTGCTGAAAGAGGAAGAACTGTGGAAAGTGTTATTAAACAATATTTAGACGTAGTCAGACCAGGGCATTTCTTATTTATTGAGCCTACTAAAGAATATGCAGATATTATTATCCCAGAAGGTGGATATAATGAGGGTGCTTTAAAAGTTCTTACTGCTTTTGTACGTGAGATTTCTTCTTTAGTTTAAAAATAATTTTATTTTCATAAATTAGTTTTTTATTATACTCTAATGGAACTGGATCTGAACCACCCATATAAAATTTATTGCATCTAAATAATCTAGCCCATCCAAGTTTTGAACCATGCACTATTCCATGTTTTTTTACTGATTCAATAAAATATGTAGAGCAGGAAGGTACATATTTGCAGTTTGAACCTAAGAATGGAGAAATAAATTTTTTATATATAAGTATAGGTAGTATATAAATCTTAATTAATAAATTATAATGTTTCATATTAAAAAGTAAGTATAATTTAATAAATATTAGTGTATTATGATATAAAAATCAATGTAAATTTAAATTATTAATTGGTAAAATATAAACTTCTATTGATTATAATAGGAATAACTAGATATAATTTAAAAAAGAAAAATAGTTTATTGGAGGCTTCTTAATGGCTGGAAATGTTTCTAAAAATGCTAGACGTGAAGGTGAAAAAGTTCTTTTGAGTAGATGGGGTGGTCAGATAAAAACTAAATCAGTTTTTGAGAATGGGAAAATGCACCATATTGCTTATTGTACTAAAACAGGGAATACTGCACGTAAACCTAGTGATTTGATGTAATTTTGAATTACTATCTTAAATTAAATCTGTAAGTATTAGATGCTTACAGATTTTTTTTTACATAATAAATTAAAACATAATTATTTTTATGTAAAAATATAATGTTTATAATATAATTATTATATTAATATAC
>CACYEI010000046.1 GCA_902773355.1 uncultured Spirochaetales bacterium | reverse complement strand
TCTCCAAAGCTGTATTTGTTTCTATACTATCTAACAACTTCTCTACCTTTGGCAACTCTATCAATATTACATTCATCCTGTTTGCAAATTCTCTGCCATCTTTTATTCTCATGGCAAAATTAAAAGGAAGATACAAAAAAAGGAATATCCATGACAAAAATAATCTGTCATAAATATTCCTAATATAAACATGACTAAGAAAACTTAATTTAAATCATCATTATCCGCATAAGCACTTGGTGCTGGAGAAATCCCTTTTTTCCACTCTATAGTGTTAACACAATAGAAAGTAATGACACTTACCAGACATCCAAAAACCACAGGCATTAGATATTTGGTTATAGTTACTCCATTAGAAGATAAAATCTGCCAAATGATAAATCCAATGGTACCTGTTATTATAGATATTGCCCCAGAATTTTTAGTAGCCTTTGCCACAACAAGCCCAAGCCCATAAGCAGCAAACGGACCTGCACATCTAATTCCAAAAGCAAATGTATTCATGGTAGTAATTGGTATATTTAACAAGGAAATAACCATGGCTACAAGACAGCAGATAATATTACAAATTCTAGTAGCCCACACTTCTTTCATACCGTCAATACTTCTATTGAAATATGGCTTATAAAGGTCATTTATAAGCATTGTGGACATACAGAGTAAATTTGAATCTGCTGAAGACATGGTAGCTGATATAATTGCAGCTGAAAGTAAAGCTGTGACTACTGTTGGAGCAAATACCTGAGTTACTGCCATCATGGCATTACCACCATTAGCCTGTAATGCAGGTAACTGTTCTTTTACTGCTAAAGCTGCTAACCCTAATAAAGTAGGAAATGCTGCCATAACAGCCATTAAAATTGCAGAAACAATAGATGCCTTTTTAGCTGTAGCTTCATCTTTTGCTGTTTCAAATCTGGAAATCATCTCTGGACCAGATAAGAATGTACAAAAATAATTAAAGATATAGCCTATAATATATGCCCAACCAATCTTAGTAAAACTGGTCTGCCCCGCAGGAAGTTTTGAAGAAATAGCACCCCACCCTCCTATTGAAGAAATAACAATAGGTGTAGCTATAGCAAGTCCAACAAGAATAATTATAAACTGAACCATATCTGACATCTGGTCTGCAATCATTCCTCCAAATGTTGTATAAAGAATAATTACTATACCTGCAATAATCATACAAACCTTAGCAGGAATACTAGGAATAAGTGTATTTACAACATTTCCTGAAGCAGCAACCTGAGAAGAAGTCAAACAGAACAAAGCCACAATATTTAATATTGCAGTAAATCCAGAACTAAATTTTCCAAACCTTCTTCCTACAACCTGTGGAATGGTAACTGCCATAGTCTTTCTGATTTTAGGTGCAAAATATGCAAGCGGAATCATAGCTATAGATGCAGCTAGAACATACCAAATGGCACTCATTCCCCAGTCTCCAAAAGCCTTTTGAGCAAGACCTGTAGTTGAACCTCCACCTATATTGTTTGCAGAAAGTGAAAAAGCAACCATAAAGACCCCCATTCTTCTTCCTGCCAACATGTAGTCTTCTGCTCCCTTGATTTTTAATTTTCCCACTACATAACCAACAATCAGCATACCTACCAGGTAACCTATTACAATTATTAGTGCGCTGGTATTTACAACCATAACATCCTCCAATTATTTTAGATTTTGAAAATATTTTAACATGGTATTTTTTACCATTCAAGAAAAGACTTATTTTTTTTTAATAGTTATTCTAGTATAATGAATAATTATGTTGTTTACTGATGATAATATAGAGAATTCAATAAAAGACTTTGAAAAAAAACTTAATAAAAAAATCAGCTGGTATGCTGTCTGTCCGTTCTATGCGGATAGCAAAACAAAAAAAATTTATAATAATGCTTTATTTTTTTTAACTGACATTACATTTTATATTTACACAAGTGAATTCAATGAAAACTTTAAAGCATTGGATATCTACTATACTGATACAGTTCTAAAAAAAGATGTCCTATCATTTTTATCCGATTCATCTGATAAACCTGAACAAAAACATATAAAAAGAGCAACCATTTTTACTTCATTAGGGAAAGAAAAACTGCTTAGCTTAGAACTGGAAGATAAAAGTTTCAGATTTATAGATGTAAAAATTCTCAAATTCAAACAACTTTTAAGTATAGCACAAGCCAAACAGAAATACAGCCGTAGAATAAACTTAGATTCAAATTAAAAGCAACTAAAATTTTCTTCCATAATTGAAAAATTTTTCCATATATGTCAAAATATAGAATAATTTATGCGTTTATACATTTATACATAGAAGGAGATTCTTATTATGATTAAGATTGTCATTGGTTCTGAAAAAGGTGGTGTAGGGAAAACAACAACATGTGCTGCACTAGCTGCAGGTCTAGTTAAAAGAGGATATAAAGTTTTATCTATTGATATGGATGGTCAATGTAACTTCACTGCAACAGCGGGATTACTTGTTGGAGATAAAATCAAATACACAGTAGATGATATAATAGATAATCCTGAAGAAGATGATATTTTAAAATGTGCTATAGATACATCTTTTGGAGATTTTATTCCTGGCTCCAAAAACATGATTGGTGAAGCTGCAGATAAAAGACACCCTGAATTTGGTACTTTTAACTTTCTTAAAACCCAGCTTTCAAAACATGAAAATGAATATGATTTCTGCATCATAGATACACCCCCTTATTTTGGTCTATCTCTTATCAGTTCTTTAGTTGCGGGAGATTATATCATTATTCCTGCCATGACTTCAGTCTTTTCACTTCAGGGAATGAATGATATTACTAAACATATAGAGCAGGCTAAAACCCAAAATGAAAATCTGAAAGTATTAGGAATTCTTCTTACTCAATACAGGAACACTTCTTTTGCAAAAGATGCTATATATGCCTATGAAGAAATAGCAAAAAACAAAAAAATCAAATTTTTCAATACCACAATCAGACAAGCTGTAGATATTGAAAGAGCACATTCTGTCTGTGCCAGTATTTATGATTATGCACCAAAGAGTAATGTTGCATCAGATTATAAGGATTTTGTAGATGAAGTTTTAAACGCTCTAAAAAAGCCATTAAATAAGAACAAAAAATAAAATATATTTATATTTTAACGATAATACGGAGGGAATATGGCAACAAAAGATTTTGACAATATTATGGATATGTATTTTCAGCAAACAAAACCATCAAAAAGTACAACAGAAACAAAAGTTACTATAAAAGAAACTGAAAGTAAAACAGATGAAAAAAAAGCAACACCGCATAAAACATCCACATCTGGAAACAAAGGGGGCAGAAAACCATATAAAGATTCAGATGGGACACCTCCAGTCAGATTAAATACAAAACTTTATAACGGTAATTATGATTATTGTCTGCAAAAAGGAATGGAAGCTGGTATAAAACCATGTAATGCCATCTCCTATTACATAAATCACCTTATAGATGAAGATAAAAAGAAAAATAGAACCTAACTACATATTTTTTCATAATCTTCTAAGTTTATTTTTAATAAATTAGGGATATCCAAGCCATAAGGGCATTTGGTTTTACATTTACCACAATCAATGCACTTGGATATCTTTTTCATTTCAGATTTCCAATAGTCTGTCATAAATTGTTCTGAAGGACATCTTCTTATAAGCTGACTCATTCTGGCACATTGATGAATTTGAATACCTACTGTACATGGTTCACAATATCCACAGCTTCTACAGAAATTTCCAGAAAGCTCTTTTCTATCCTTTTCTATTATTTCTTTTATTTCACAAGTCATCTCTGGCGGATTTTCCACACAAGACAGCCACTGCTTTAATTCCTCTTCAGTTTGAATACCCCAGATAGGAAGTACATTTTCATACTGAGCTTGAAAAGCATAACAGGCTTTAAAGTTTGTCAAAAGACCTCCAGATAAACCTTTCATTGAAACAAAACCAATATTTTTTTCCTTACATAAATGCACCAATTCCAGTTCTTTAGAACCTGAAATATAAGAAAAAGGGAATTGTAATATTTCATAAAGACCGCTTTCTATAGCTTCTTTTGCCACATGTAATCTATGATTTGTTAGACAGATGTGTCTAATTTTACCTTCTTTTTTTGCTTTAAGCGCAGCTTTATATAATCCATTATCATCACTTTCTTTTGGACAAAATGGCGGATTATGAAACTGATATACATCTATATAGTCAGTTTTTAGATTTTTCAATGATGTTTCCAAATCCTCTATCATATCCTCAGCGTTTAGTGCCGCAGTCTTAGTTGCAATAATTACCTTATCTCTTAAACCTTTAAAAGCTTTCCCTATTTTTTCTTCACTATCAGTATAAGCTCTAGCTGTATCATAATAATTCATACCACCATCTAAAGCCATCCTTAAAATATTTACAGCTTTATCAGTATTTACTCTCTGAATAGGAAGAGCTCCAAAACCATTTTTATTTACAATTATTCCTGTACTTCCAAGTGTTACATTTACTCTAGACATTTTTATACTCCATATTATTTCTTACTATAACTGGCATTAACTTTTCTTTATATTTTCTATTGAACAAATATGTAAAGATAAAGCAAGTTCCCATAAGTATTAATGAAATTAAACCACTTACGGATTCAGATAATCCAGTTATGTTTCTTAAAAACAAAAATGAAATCAAAAAAATTACAAGAGGAATCAAAAACAAAAGAATTAATGATAAAATTGTTTTTTTAGGGTTAAGAAAAAGTTCCACTATATCACCTTCATTAATAACAAGATTATTAATGTTTAATGCTAAAAACTCATTATGTTTTTTATTTGAACAAAATAACGCTGCTTTACATGAACTACATGCTGAAGTACTGCAGAACACAACAACAGTTTTATCTGAATTTACCTTTTTTACTATATTTTCTATAAACATATAATCAATTCTCTAGAAGGACATCTTTTATAACGGTTTTAATAAACTGTGCCTTTCCTGTTTCATCAAAACTAACACAAACTCCCTGAATTTGAGGTTTCTGCAAACATTCCTTTGAATGAACTGGTACTGCTGTACTATACTTGTAAATTTCTCTTTCAGGGTCAAAACCTCCCACACTCAAAGAAGAACCGCATCTGCCTGTATCTGTTATATACGCAGTACCTTCACTCAATATACCAGCATCTGAAGTCAAAACTTTTCCATGAGTCCCAATAACGCATGAAGCTTTTCCATTAAGTAAATATCCCATGGATGTTTTTTCAGCTGTAGCCTGAGCATGAAAAATAAAAAAGACATAAGGTGTTACTTCCTTAGCCTTTTTTACCAAATCCTCTGCGTAAAGATATGGATTATTTAAATGAGGAAACTGAAAAGACATCATTCCAAGCATATTTATAATACAGATTTTTTTATCATTAACATTAAAATATCTTAATCCAGTTCCTGGAACGGTTTCTGGATAATTTGCTGGTCTTAAAACCTTATCCATTTTAGCAATATTATCAACTATATCTATTTTAAAAAATGATTTTTCACCTAGGCAGACAGCATCTACACCCGCTTTTATTAATAATTTAACATGGTCAGACATAATCCCGTATCCCATGCTTGTGCCTTCTCCATTAATAACTGTAAAATCTATTGCTAAATCCTGTTTTAAAGTTTTTAATCCGTATTTTAAAGCACCGGTTCCACATCTACCAACATTTTCTCCCAAAAACAAAACATTCATAATCTTAAATTTACAATATGAACTAAGTTTTGTACACTTCCAACTATCTGAATAAAAGATATTTCTGAGCTATAATTCCATAAATTATATACAGATTCACATGAAAAAATAGCTAAACAATGAGCCTTTTTCTAATATCATTCAGCCACTCACCTTTATATTTGAAATAACGTGGTCCCGCAACTCTCCATTTGCTCTGGGTAAGCATAGATGCTAAAGCGGAAAGAGACCATTTCTTGCCATCGTATTCCACATTATGATCATCAACAACTGTACAAATTAAACCTGTCTTTTCATCTGCACGATTACAGTATTCTATAATTGATATGGTGCAAAAAAAGGTAACACTTTTTGTATCACTGAATTTCTAAAAGTAACACAAAAATATTATCTGATACCTATAAAGG
>CACYEI010000045.1 GCA_902773355.1 uncultured Spirochaetales bacterium | reverse complement strand
GCTTTAAGAGAAAAAGCATTTAATTTAGAACTGGGAATTTGGAAAACACATGAAATTTCACTGGCATATGCATTAAATAGTGTAAAAGGGACAACTCTTCTGATTGAAAAGCGTACTGGATGGGATTCCCCTATAAAACATTCATGCTTTGATTCAAGAATTTCAGATGGTATTTTCAATTCTTTAATTACTGTATTGGAAAATAGTATTCCCATGTTCAGAACATATTTAAAAACAAAGGCCAAAGCATTAAACTTAAAAAAATTAGCTTTTTTTGATCTTTCTGCACCAGTAAATATAAGTTCTGGAGAATTGAAAAATAATAGTTATGATTTAATAGAAGCCAAAAAAATAATAATAGAAAATTTTACAAAATTTAATCCTATTATGGGTGAATTTGCAGTCAAGGCATTTGATAATAACTGGATTGATGCTTACCCTTATCCAAATAAAACGGGGGGCGCTTATGATGTTTATTTCCCTAAGGTTAGGGAAAGCAGAATATTTGCTAATTTTGACGGGACATATGATGGAGTATCTACACTTGCACATGAACTTGGTCATGCATGGCATGATAAGGTTATCAGTAAAAAATCAAATATATTAAGAAGATATCCCATGACGTTGGCAGAAACAGCATCCATATTCTCTGAATTTATTGTTTTTAAAGGTACCTTGGAAAATTTGTCAGATGATCAGAAATTACCTATTCTAGAACAGTTTATTCAAAATTCATGTCAGGTATGTCTAGATATTCTCTGTAGGTATTATTTTGAGGAAGAGGTGTTTAAACGCAGAAAAGAAAGTGAATTGTTGCCATCAGAATTGTGTGAAATAATGATTAAATGTCAGAAAAAAACTTATGGGGATGCCTTGGATTCGTCAAATTTACATCCATATATGTGGGCAGTAAAAAGCCACTATTACAGTACGGATTTCAGCTTCTATAATTACCCATATGCCTTTGGACAACTATTTGGATTAGGTTTGTATTCTAAAAGTCAGAATACAGATAATTCTGAGCCTTTCTACAAAACATTTAATTTCTTACTTAGCCTAACAGGTACGCTATCTGTTAAGGATGTGGCTTTATCAGTTGGCATTAACTTAGAAGATATATCATTCTGGCAGGAAGGAATAAATGTTATATCGTCATATATTTCATTATTCAAAAAAATAGTAAACAAGTATGTATAGTACTCTTTCTATAACAGATTTTGGACAGGGTGGGTACGGAATTTCAAAATTACCAAATGGGAAAACAGCTTTGGTTCTGGGTTCTATACCCGGAGAAACTGTGTGTGCACAAATAATAGAAGAAAAAAATACTTATGCCATATGTAAAACATTAGACATAATTTCTCCCTCAAAAGATAGAATTGCTCCAATTTGTAGAAACTACAATAAATGTGGTGGTTGCTCTCTTATGCATATGACATACTCCACACAACTGAAATTAAAAAATGAATTATTTGTAAAAAATATTTATTCAATTTCTTCTAATGTAGATATTCTGCCTCCCATTTATTCATCTGATTATAACTACAGAAGTAGGGTAAGATTTAATTATTTAGCAAAAAATAAAAAAATACAGCTTTCTTTTCTTGAAAATAAATCATCTGTATTAGTACCTATTAATTTTTGTCATATATGTGATTTCAAGTTAAATGATTTTATAAAATCCCCACCGTTATTAAATCCTTGGGAACTGGATAAAGCGCAGCTTTCATGCATATCTACTGATAATGAAGTGTTGTATGAAAAAAATAAAATTGGTTATATTTCTATCACAACTGAAAATATGGGTAGTAGAAAACTTTATGTTTCAAATCAGGTTTTCTTCCAGTCAAATTTACTGCTTTTGCCAAAATTAGTTGACCTTATAGGGGGCTTTATTACTGGAGAAAAGGTGTTGGATTTATACAGTGGGGTTGGAACTTTCAGTTCTTTTTTAGAAGATAAATACAGTGTAACTTCTGTGGAAATAAATAAATTATGTTTAAAATTAGCTAATATGAATCTTAAAAAAACTGAATTTATTACTTCTTCTGTGGAACATCTGAATCCTTTGAATTTTAAAGCTGATACTGTTATTGTAGATCCACCTAGAACTGGGTTAGAAAAAAATGTTCCAGGTTTTATTTCTTTATTGACTCCTAAGACTATAATATACGTTTCATGTTTTATGCCAACATTAATGAGGGATTTAAATATATTTAAAAGTTTTGGTTATTTGCCAAAAACTGCTGTAATGTTGGATTTCTATCCGCAAACGCCACACCTTGAGTGCGTAGTAATGATGTCACGGGACAAATAGTCATACCGCCATAAACCTTTATAAAACAAAGAAATAGCGTGTTATATCTGTACTAAATAGGTGTCAAAGTTTATCTTACGCTTACTTTAT
>CACYEI010000044.1 GCA_902773355.1 uncultured Spirochaetales bacterium | reverse complement strand
TTTTTTCTTTTGTGGCAAGAATCTATTTCATAATTTTTGGAAATGTTTTCTTTACTTAATAATCTTATTTATTTTATAATTTATAAAAGAATCTTTTTGTAAGGAGATATTTTATGAAAGCTAGATATTTTCTTTTTTGTTTGTTAGCTGTAATTGTATTACTTGTTTCTTGTCCTTCAGATCCAGTAAAAACAGAAAATGTAAATGTTAAAATTTATCTGAATTTGGGACAGTCCAAAGATGCTGATGCAAGTAAATTTATGGATTTAACAAACTATGTTGCTTATTACAAGTTTATTAATGAAAGTGATAACTGGTCAAATTTTAATACAATTTATGAAGATGATGGTGGATATTATTTTTTTATAAACAATTTAGCTAATCAAAATTCATGGAAACTGGATATAAGATTAGTAAATAAGGATCAAAAAAATAGTGTCAAACCTGAAAATGGTGTTTTTAAAGCTCAAATAGATGGACCAATTGAAAAGAAAGACATTAAAAATGGTGCAGTAGATGTAACTGCTGTTCTTACTTATACTGCTTCAAATGAAAAAGGAACAATCATATTAGTATTGTCTGAAGATTTTGGTAGTATTTCAAAACTTTCATATAGTTATAACGGAAAAGAAAGTGAAGATTTGCACGAAAGTATTTCTGAAAAAACACTCACTCTTCCTGATATGAATTATGGCATTTATAAATTCACTGTAACAGAAGAAGATGAAACAGTCACTTCAGAAAGTTTCCTCTTGGATGCATCAGGAAAGACCTTTAATTTAGTAAAGGATACTGCCAGAGACTATTATAGCATAACATATGCAGGCAGTGGAGTTGTTTTTGATAAGAAAACAGCTTATGAAGGTGAAATAGTAAACATAAGTTATTCATTGGAAGAAGGATATAAATATACACCAGAAAGTATAGATGAAAGGTTTACTGTAGAGAATGGAATAACACCAATAACACCTATCATTAATGAATCTGTAATAATTTTTAAAATGCCTGCTAATGATGTAACGGTTACACCTCAAACAGAAGAAATAAAATACTATATAGAATTAGTGAATGGAGATGTTTCTAAATATGTTGTAAATGTTGATGGTACAACTCAGGATTCAAAACCAGAATATGCTAATATTAGTTATAATGATATAGTTTCTCTTCAAGAGCCTGAGGAACAGGATGAATCTATTTTTATAGGCTGGTCATTAACATCTGGTGGTAAAACAATAGAAAAGATTTCTAAAGCAACTACAACTGATGAAGAAACTATAAAATTGTATGCTTATTGGAAAGATGGTAAAAGAATTAGGCTTCATAAAAATGATGGGACAGATTCTATTGTAGTTGATAAATTTCCAATCATCTATGGAGAAAAATATGGTACACTTCCTGAGCCTACTAGAGATGGTTATGATTTTGAAGGTTGGTTTACAGAAAAAGTAAATGGAGTTCGGATTAAAGAAAATACTGTTGCAGATATGGGAATAAGTAACTTATATGCACACTGGAAAATACATCCATACACCATTTCTGTTTTAGATGAAAACGGAAATAATATAACTAATAATGTAACTGTAACAGTAGATGGTAATATACGTTCTAATAAGGTTGCATATATAGGTGAAATTGTAACACTGCATTATTCTGATTTTAAAGATGGATATATCTGGTCAGTAACGAGTGCTGATGGTACCGATATTGACGTTTCTGGAAATACCTTTATCATGCCAGCTTCTAATGTTACAGTGACAGAAATGTTAAAATTTTGTAATGTAGTGTTTAATTGGGAATTTAGGGGTGATTTTGATGCAATTTTTAGTATTTCTGTTCTTAACGGCAGTGATGAAAGTCTAATAGTTAATTACGATTTATCTGGAAAATCTGTTCAACTGAAACAAGGGGAAAAATTTATTATATTAGTAGATCCAAATAGTGATACGGAAATGTATATTTTTGATAATATAAGTAGTAATCTTTCAATAACAATAGAAGATTTAGGAAGTAATAAGTATTCATTTGTTGTACCTGATTATGATGAGATGATTATTAATGTGAACTGGCATTATAACGATGCCCCATAATTTTTAAGGCACCTGCATAGGTGCCTTTTTTATAGAATTCTAAAGTAAGGATAAGTGCTTATTAAGGGTAGTGTTTTTTTAAATTTTTTAAGAACAATCCTCTTAAATGAGAATTTTCATAATATTATGTTTTGTGCTACAATAGATACAGAATTCATTTATGAAAAAAGTACTTGCTTTAATTATTTTTTTATTTTGTTTTTCTTTTTTATATGCCTCTGATTTTTTTCAGTTGACTTTTGGTGCTAATATCAGTTTTGAAAAGATAGATATAAAGGACACAGATACTACTAAGGATATAGTAAAAAATCTTATATCTGTAGGCTTAGATATGCGTATGCTTTTCAAGTATGTTCAGGTGGGATACGTTGGAAATATGTCTGTAATAGATAAAAAGACTTTATTGTTTAACGGTTTATCTTATCTGGGGGCAAGTGTACAGGTGTTTAATAGGGTAGATTTGGGTTTTGCTTTAGGTCCAAATATGAACTATCTTATAAAGGATAATGGAGCTAACAAGTATGTGGATGGAGATGGAGATACGGATTCATCCATAGATAATTATTTCAGTGCCTTGTTTCAGGGAAATTACAGTTACAGACTTACAGCAGAAGCGTTAATCAGTAAGGTAATGAAAGTGGGATTAGCTGTTACGATTCCAACACATTTTAATCTGCAGACGTTCAGAATAACTAAGCTCTGGCCTGAAAGTTCAGATTTTAAAAATATTGGTATATCTCTTAGTGTTCAGATGAGGTTAATATGAATTCAGATGTAAATAAGTCTTCTTCTTTTGTAAAAAGCTTTTTTATAGCTATTATTTTGGCTGTGGTTAGTTTTTTTATTATATTTTTTCTTTTTCCAAATGTTTCTGAAAAATATTTTGGTGTAAGTTTAAAGTCTTCTCCTGAAGTAGCTGATATGACTGAGGAATTATCAGAAAAAACAAATGATACAGTTAAAAAAATCAATAAGTCTGTTGTAGAGAATTTTTTAAAAAAATGAAAAATACAGTTTTTATAATAGATGGTTACGGACAAATATTCAGACATTATTATGCTTTTATGAGTAATCCTTTAAAAGATAAAAATGGAAGGAATGTTTCAGCTGTTTACGGTTTTTTTTCCACTTTTTTTTCAATAATAAATAAGTACAAACCAGAATACTTCTGTGTAGCTATGGATACAGGTGGAAAAACTTTTAGACATGAATTGTTCCCTGATTATAAAGCTAACAGAATAAAGACACCAGAGGATTTGATAAGTCAGATACCTTTGATTACAGATATTCTTAAAGAGATGAATGTAAGTGTATATTCTCAAACATCTATGGAAGCGGATGATGTTATAGCAACTGTCTGTTTGAATGCTAAAAAGGAAGGTATAAAGCCTGTTATAGTTACTTCAGATAAAGACCTTATGCAGTTGGTGGATTCTGAAGTAAGTGTACTTAGACCACCAACTTCAAATAGTAAATCTTATGTGTTTTGCGGTCCAAATGAAGTTAAAGATATTTACGGTGTTATGCCTGATCAGATAGTAGATTATTTGACTATCTTGGGAGATGTTTCTGACAATGTACCTGGAATCAGGGGTTTGGGTGAAGTATCTGCTGTAAAACTTTTATCTGAGTTTGGAACTTTGGACAGTGTATATGATAATATGGATAGGCACAGTAAAGCTGTGGCAAACAAACTTTTAGCTTCTAAAGATAGAATAGAACTTTCAAGAGAATTGATTAAATTAAAAAATGATTTATTTGAACTTAAGATTTCAGATTTTATGAATATGAAAACTGATAAAATTTCTTATTATAAGTCAGTGGAAAAATTTAAACAGATTGGTTCAAAAAGGCTTGTGGAGCTGGTTTGTGAAATGTCTTCAGAAGATGAGATAGAAAGAATTGAAAAAAAAGAAAAAAAATCAGAAACCATAATCCAAGATAATGTATTAACAGGGTTTGATATTAAAGAAAGGTTAAAAAGTCTGGATGATAAACAGATTAGGTCTTATTTTGATTGTGGTATAGCACAGTGGATGTTGAACAGTGATTATGGTGATTATTCTGAAGATGTAGTTTTCAGCTTGTATGGTGTAGATGCAGAAGATGAAGAAAATAAGATGGGTATTTTAAGAAAAGAGCTAATTGACAGGCTTAAGGAATCATCTTTATATGAACTTTTCACAGGTATGGAAATGCCTTTATTAAGGGTTCTTTCTGATATGGAGAAAAACGGCATATTGATAAATGCAGATGAGCTGAATACCTATTCACTGGAGTTAAATGAAAAGTGTAAAGAGATAGAAAAATCTGTTTGGGATTTGTGTGGGAAAGAATTTAATCTGAACTCTCCTAAACAGCTTCAGGAGGTTCTTTTTATAGATAGAAACCTACCTACTGGGAAAAAAACCAAGAGTGGTTTTTCTACTGATTCAGATGTGCTTCAGGAGCTTTTTATTAAAACGGAAGATATAGTTCCAAAACTTATTTTGGATTATAGAATGTATAATAAATTACTTAATACATATGTAAATGTACTTCCGTCTTTGGTTTCAGAAAAAACTGGTAGAATACATACTACATTTTTACAAACTGGTACTGGCACAGGCAGGCTTAGCAGTAAGAATCCAAATTTACAGAATATACCTGTAAGAACAGAGGAAGGCAGAAGAATAAGAAGTGCTTTTATTCCATCTTCAGGGTGTAAACTTCTTTCTGCTGATTATTCACAAATAGAGCTGGCTGTTTTAGCTGATATGACTTCAGATGAAGCACTTAAAAAAGCATTTATAGATGGTTCAGATGTTCATAAGGAAACAGCTGCACTCATTTTCAACGTTATTCCTGAGCTTGTAACTTCACAAATGAGAAGTATAGCTAAGACTATAAATTTTGGAGTTATTTATGGTATGTCTTCTTTTAGGTTATCTCAGGATCTGGGAATAAGTAATAAGGCTGCCAAGGATTTTATTGATACATATTTTGATAAATACCGAAAAGTAAAAAACTTTATAGAGGAAGTGAAAGAACAGGCGTTTAATAATGGTTACGTAAGAACCAAGCTGGGGCATATTAGATATATTAATGATATTAGAAGTGCAAATGCAAATCTCAGACAGGCAGCTGAAAGATCAGCTGTAAATACTGTAATTCAGGGAACAGCTTCTGAAATAATGAAGCTTTCCATGATTTCCATTTATAATAG
>CACYEI010000043.1 GCA_902773355.1 uncultured Spirochaetales bacterium | reverse complement strand
TATACTAATTGATAGATCAATAAATGATAGGCAAATTTGGAATTATAGACAATTTATTAGAGGTAATATTAAAGAAGATGAATATAATGAACTAAAAGAAAAATATAGTAAAATTTCAAAAGAAAAGATCGATTGCTTGGTTGTAACATATACAGATGCATTAACATCTCTTAAAAGAGATTATAATTGTAATTTAGCTTTAGAAGAAAGAAGTTTTATGAATTTAGAAAATGTTGAAGAATTTAATAATTGTTTAAACAGTATAAAAAATTTATTTGAAAAAAGTGTTAATTCTTTAATTTATTGTGATACTACTAATACAGATATGAAGTCTGTAATAATTGATATTACAAATAAAATATTAGATTCAATGAGGACAAATTATATAGCAGAATTTAAAAAAAAGTTTAAATAAAATATAATTTTTAATAAGCTATTGAATTGTTTTATATTAATATGATAGTATATCATTATAAAATTATAATTTATTAAATTATAGGAAGTTGAAATTATGGAAAATATTGGAAATAATTCTAGTATTCATGATAGTATTTCCCAAATGATTGATGATATACGATATATGCTAGATGAAACTGGGGAAATTATTTTTATTGAATGTTTAGGTACTCCTGGTAGTGACAAAACTAAATATACAAAATATTTAAGAAAATTACTAAAAAGCAAAAATATGGAAAAAAATGTTGTTAGAAGACAAGATCCTGAAAAAAGAATAATACCTGAAGAAACAGAAGAATCTGAATCTGAATCTGAAGTTAAAATACGTGATAAAGATTATTATTCAGAGTTTTTAAAAAAAAGATTTCGTACAGTTATTAATGATTTGGGTAAAAAAAATCAAGGAAAAATAATCATTTATGATAGAGGATTATTGGATTTTATAGTATGGTTAAATTACGATTATTATAGAGCTACTATAGATTTTGATGAGCTTAATAAAAAAGGTAAAGATGCACTAAATGATGATTTTGTTATGAAAAAATTTCCTATGCAATTAAGAAAACATTTTTTTAAACCAGATAATAAAAAACCAATGGATTCAGAAGAGTTAAAAAGATTGCTTCAAGTTTATTCACCAATTTCTGTTATATATAATACTACTCCAGATCTTGAAGATGAAAAAATAGATGAACAAACTTATGGTATAGATATTGACTGTTATAAAGATTCATTAGAAGATTTATATGGCAGTATAAAAGATGCGTCACAAAAATGTATATATATTACAGATATTGAAAATGAAAGAAAAAGCTATGAGGATATAACATTTGATGTATTAAAAAGCATTAGAGATTATTTGAAATTACAGGTTCCAAAATCTCGTGGTAATTATATACCTTTTCCAGAAGATCCATATCCAGATTTTGGATGTTTTCATTAAAAATAAAGCATAATAAAAAACTACGCATCTTTTTCAAGGTGATTGTGTAGTTTTTATATAAAGAAAAAAATTTTGGCATAATTGCTTGAATTAAAAGGTGAAATTAGATATGAATATAAAATCATATAATCCAGATAATAATGAGCTACTTGGAGAAGTTGAACAGTCAGATTTAGGTGAAATCAAAGACATAGTAATAAAAAGCAGAAGAGCATTTGAAACAAAGAGTGTTTTGTTAATGATAATATAAGAATGTACAAAGAATCAAATTTAAAAATGTACAAAATTGTGTATTAAATTGTATTGTAAAAAAATAGTATAAATGGTAAACTTTTACTGTGTAAGGTAACTATATCAAAGAAAGCGAGGAGGTAGTATGGAAGAAAAAAAAGTTACAAAAATAAGCTTATTAACGTTTCTCCTTATATTAGAAATAATTATAATAGTAGTAATGGGAGTATTTATTTATAAGCTTAATAATGATAAAAATACTGAAATTCAAAAATCTACTGAACTTCAAGCTCAAGTAAATAGCCTAAATGGGATGGTTAGCGATTTACAAGGAAAAATAAATAATATATCAGAAACAGTTAACCAAGAGAATAAAAATGAAACAACAAATAATAAAGTAAAAATTCAAGAAAATAATAGTAAAGTTTCTAATAATGAAAGTATTAATAATAAAAGGATAAGCGGTAAATTTGCACAAAATTCACCTGAAGATGAAGGTGGATATTGGTTTGATGCTGGTGAATATTGGTTTAATAATGATGGCACTGTAGAAAATGTTAGCTCTGCTACAACAAGTGGAGTTTATACAATAAATGGAAATATAATTAATATTCATTGGACAGAAACTGATGTTGATGAAGTTGATATATCCGAAATGCAAGACACGGAAATTCTTATTAAAGATGATAATACTTTACTTTTATTAACCTATGAAAAAGAAAATAACAATCCAATTTGTTGGGTAAGTGGATCGGTATTTTATAGGCAAAATGATAATTAGTCTTAAAACCTCACATAAAAAAGAAGATACTT
>CACYEI010000042.1 GCA_902773355.1 uncultured Spirochaetales bacterium | reverse complement strand
TTGTTTGCTTTTTATAGCTATCAATATGATTATGCTTTATTAATTTATTAAGAATTTGATGATTGCGCTTTTTAAATATTTATATCAAAATATGATTGTGTAAAAAAGTATATAAGAGAAAGTTATTACTGAAGAACAGCTAAGGGACATATTTTATCACTAAAGTATTTTTTTTTAGCTAATGAATAATTTTTTAAATTTAAAATCTGTTCTCTAGTCCATTTGAAAACTGGAGCTTTTGAAACTTGTAAAATTAGAAATATAATTATAATTCTAATAAAAGAAATTAGATAATTAACCTGTGTTTGACTTCCTAATTGAAAAAAATCTATTTTTATTCCAAATACTATAAAATTTAATAAAATGGCAATAAGATAAATACAAATTGCTTGTTCTAAATTTTTTCTATTTTTCATACTCATTATAATAGTTTTGAATATCTTTTACTTCATGTAAATCAAATATATTTTATTTTATATTTCTGAATAATGATTATTTTTTTGATTTAATATATAATTCAACCCTAAAACTTACTTAAAATTAGATAATAATTTTAGAAAGGAGTATTTATATGAAAAAAATTACACTGGTTTTAATTGTTTCTTTAGTTCTTATATTTTCATTTAGCTGTAAATCTTCAAATAAGAACAGTACACCTGATATAAATGAAGTGTTTGTTTCAGAATGGTGGAATAACCCACCTGCAGACACATCAGACTACCATTATGAAGTTGGAACAGCTAAAGGAAGTACTAATCAGATTTCAAGAGACTGGGCTAAAGCTAACGCTAATACAAATCTGGCTCAATATGTCAGTAATACCATAGAAACCATAATCCATACCTATGTAAACGACGCTGGAGAAGTTGCTAATGAAGCACAGAACAAACAGGCATTAGAGGCTTTTGAACAAATCAGCAGACAGCGTGCTGAAGCCACACTTACAGGTGTTTCATATAAATATCAGACTTTAAGTGATGGTACAGTATATGTACTGGCAGCACTTCCACTTGGAAAACTTGGTGCTGAAATAAAAGAAACAGTACTTAGCGCATTTGAAAAAAATGACGCATCTGTTGAAGCTAACAGAATGATGAATGAAGCAATTGATAAATATTTCAAATAAAATCTACCTATTTTTAATAATATTTCTCACTATTTCATGTAAGAGTATAAACACACAAATAAATTCAAATTCTGAAAAACTATCAGAAAATTTTGAACTTTATTATTATGCAGTAGGAGAAGCTGATTCACTTTCAGATCAAAGCCGTATTCAGCTTTCCTACTCCCATGCTATTTCTGATTTAGCCAGAACCCTGACAGATTGCATGGAATCTGCCTTAACTCCAATAAACCATCACGGTGAATACAATGACCTTATAACAGAATGTGTAAACAATGCAATAAATCAATCAAAAATCATTGAAAGAAAAACACTTGAAAACGGTAATTACAGAACACTGATTTCCTTTGATGCATCACTACTTCCAGCCTTATCTAAAGAAACGGGATTAAGATATATAAACAATCTAGAAAAAAGGGAAAAAGAAATAAAAGATAAACTTCAAGCTCTTATAAGTGAAGTAAATGCATCTATTACTGATAAAACTACTAATAAAGAATACAATACAGCAGTAGAAATTAAGGAAATAGCTACAAATAAAGCAGAAATACTTTTAAATGAAATAGAAGAAAAGTTAGAAATTATCAATATAGATATCATGGCTGATTATATTATCAGATACCTTAATTCAAATAATCCTAACAATAAATAAAATAACACAAAGGTTTCAATATGAAAAAAATCATTTTTTTACTATTATTCGTACTTTCTTCCGTCTATCTTTTTGCTTCTGAAATCAGCTCCATAGGTTATGGAAAAACAGAGTCAGAAGCTATGAAAAATGCAAAATTAGAATTAGCAAAAAAAATTTTCTCTACCTTTATAGTATCTGAAACACATACATCTGTTTCTCAGTCTGACTCAAATAGTTCTGAAAAATTCAACCAGGAATCAAATTCCCTCCAATTTGGAACACTTGCTCAAATAAAATATGAAAATATAATACTGAACAATTCAGAAAAAAACACCTTGGGGTCATTTGGCATACGTGCCTACATTACAGATGATAGTGCTACGTTGAATTTTTATAAACAATATTTAGAAGATGCAAAACTAAATGCAATTGATTGCTATAAAAGAATTACAAACATTAATAATAATCATGATATAAATTCCCTTAAATCATTAATCAGTTACTATCCAGAACTACTGAATTACACTATTCAGTATAATTCATATGCTCAGATTCTTTACGCTTTAGGGCATAATGAATTAGTGCCAACATTAGATTTAATACCAAATAAAACCTATAATATATTAAGTAACGAATACTACTCTGTTCTTATAGAGTATGATAATTTGCTAAGAAATAATACTTTCAGCTCAAACCTAACAGAATCTCTAGTAGAAGTCTTAAATGAAAACTCTAAAAGGATTCAAGAACTAAGAGAACAAAAAGAAAACGCTTTTACGTTAGAACAGGCACAGCGTGAAGCACTGCTAACAGCTAAAATTAAAGCTCTTTCGGAATCTATAGAATACCAAAACTTTACCAATGCTGATGATTTTAATTCTGATTACAATAAGTTAATGGATGATATAAAAAACTTTAATGAAGTTGCTAGTAACTACTTTTCATTAATAGAAAGTGAAAAAGAAAGAATAAATAAAGACCTGGAAGAAGAAATATTAACTATAAGAAACAGACCATACCGACTAGGACAACTGGATAAATATGGAAACCCGCTAAACCAATATAAAGAAGAAAGAGAAACTGAAATCACTAATTTAAATAAAGAAAGAGAAGCTGAGAAGGAAAGCGTAATTTCATTTATAGATTCCAATATGAAATCTATTATCTTAACTTCTTATAACGAAATTATTAATGACTTAAATAATATAAATTCCACCATATATACAGCCAGTTCTTTTAATGAAAAACTAAATGTAATATTATCAAATCAAGGTGCTATAGAAAATGACTATATTTGGACTTTTAAAATTTATCCAGATTTTCTTAACGCACGGATTCCAGAAGGTCAGCTGGACATAAGACTAAGTGACTTAATCATTTTAAATAACCTGACTAATGAAGAAAAACTGGATAGTATAGACTATTATAACGAACTCTTAAGTTATGAATTTCAAAAATACTTTAATTTAGAAGTCAAATTTTCTGTTAATTTCAATTCTCTAAATAATATAACTATCTCCTATAAAGAAGTAAAACTGACAGCCAGAATCAACAAACAGAACGGAAATGAAATTAAAAGAAACTACAGAACCTATGATTTTAATATTTACACCCCATATATTAATATAGCAGATACTTCTTCTATAAGCTGGATGAAAACTGATTCCAGAATTTCAAATACACCAGTTTCTAAAACAAACAATATAACTGTCACAGAAAACAAATATTCAAACCCCTCAGAACCTGCACAGACAGACTTTAGCCCCACTAATACCTCTACTTCATCCACATCAAATGACCCACTGGAATATCAGAACAAAACCATATCTTTTGAGTTTTTTGCCTCTTTATCATCATCAATTTCTGCAGAAAGAAACAACTATAATGGAGATGTCCTATTTGAATTAGGTGCCAAAATGTCCTCCAAATACATAAACTTAGGTGGATTTTTAATTCTTGGAGGTTCTAATAACAAGTCAAATAAACCAGAACCAGAAGACTTTTTGTTTTCATTTGGAGGAGGAGTAAGATTAGAAGTTCCTTTTGGCGTCAGCAGATCTTCTCTTTTTAGAACCACAGATATGATAGGAATTATTGACATAGGAGGCTATATAAATTTTACTGATTCAAATAAATCTAATAACAGCTCTTTATTCATAAAAATTCTGGCTGGTGTTTCTTACAGAAATGGATATACTGCATTCGGTTTAGATTTCAGACCTTTAGCTGATAAGAAAATATATCTTACCATATCTACCTCTTATTCATTTTCAAACTTATTTAGATAAATACTCAGTTTAAATATTTAAACCTTAAATTAAGAATGAAAACTCAATATTGACGGTTAAAAAAACTAGTGTTATCTTATTCTAATACTATTTAAATTCCAAACAAACAGGAGGGACTCTATGCGTTTATTTGACACGCACTGTCATTTAGGGCTTATACACAGTAATAACGTAGAACAACTTATGGTTATAGAATATGCTAAACGTGCAGGTGTAAAACATATTGTTTCTATCTGTAACAGCTTAATGGATTTTGAAGTTGTTTATTCAAATCTGAAAAATGCCACTAGCGTATACCATGCAGTAGGTGTATCTCCATCAGAAAGTGGGAATCTACTTACAGGCTGGGAAACTAAAATACTAGAATTATTAAGCAGGAAAAGAGTCATTGCTATAGGTGAAACCGGCTTAGATTATGAAAAAAATTTTGCTCCCAAACCTGTACAGGTTGAATTATTTATTAAGCATCTAGAAATAGCTAGAAGAACTAATCTGCCTGTGATTATACATAATAGAAAAGCAGGAAACGATATATTAGATATACTTTTAACTAAGATTCCGGAAAGGGGAGCCATCTTTCATTGCTACTCAGAGGATTGGAACTTTGCAAAAAAAGCACTAGATTTACCAGTATACTTTTCTTTTGCAGGAAATATTACATACAAAAATATTCGTAATTTAGTCGACACCATAGAGAAACTACCTGCAGATAGGATACTAATAGAAAGTGAAGCCCCATTTATGGTTCCTTCTAAATATGATAAAAGAAGAAATAAACCTGAGTATTTAATTGAAACAGCATCTGCAATAGCAAATATTAGAAATACTCCTTTAGAAGAAATGACTGAAATTATATATCAAAATAGCCTTAAAGCATTTAATCTAAATGAAGAAAACTAGATATGGTTTCTCCTTTTTTCCTTGCTCCTATGGCTGGTTACACAGACTGGATTTATAGGGATTTATGTATTAATTACGGTGCAGGTTTAACATACACTGAAATGGTAAGTGCAGAAGGAATTGCCAGAGGTAACAAGAATACAGCTTTTCTTTTAACTAAAGGCAAAAATGAAAAAAAATTTGCTGTTCAAATATTTGCCCCGGATGCAGATACAGTAAGTAGAGCCATACCAAATTTACTGAATTATAAACCAGACATAATAGATTTAAACTGTGGTTGCCCCGTACCAAAAATAACCAAAATAGGATGTGGCAGTGCTTTATTAAAAAATCCAAAAATAATTGGACAAATTGTAAAGGAATTAAAAGAACAAACAAGATTACCTATAACAGTAAAAATAAGATTAGGCTGGGATGATGACAATATTAACTATCTGGAAACAGCCGAACAAGTTTTCAATAACGGAGGTAATGCTTTATGCCTCCATGCCAGAACAAAATCCCAATTATATATGCCATCTGCAAATTGGACTGAATTAAAAAATCTTAAATCTCATTTTAAAGATGAAAAAATATTTGGAAGTGGTGATATTTTTACTGCTAGAGATGCTGTAAAAATGCTAACTGAAACAGAAGTAGATGGTGTAATGATTGCCAGAGGGGCAATTGGAAATCCATTTATTTTCAGGGAAGCTAATGAACTTTTAAAACATCCTGATATACTACCTCAGAAACCAGATGAAAATGAAATTAAATCCACTGCCATCCTTCACTTAAATGGACTAATTTCTATATACGGAGAAGATAAAGGCTGTAAAGAAATGCGCAAGCATATATCTCATTATTTCAAAGGTAGTAAAAACAGCAATAAAATAAGACAGTCCTGTTATTTAGCTAATACATTAAAAGAATATGTGGAAGCTATTTATTCTGATTTTCAGGAAATATAGCTGTAAGTAAGCTCAATACAGCTGATATTATAGAAGTAATAAACATAACTTTCATACCACTTCCATATATTAGAGATAAAGAATAATTACTTAAATTAGGTTCTTTTTTAAAAAGATAATCAGCAATGAATATAAACACACAAACACATAAAGGTAAAAGGCATAATGCATTTTTTTCCGATGAAATGATTACAGACAGTAAAGCAATAAGCAAAGAAACAAAAAACAAAATTCCCTCTACCAAATATTCTGAAGTCCATAATAATTGGATGGCAGAATATGCTTCATTCATATCAGATAATATTTTAGTAAAATCTAATACAGGGAGAAAACATCCTATAATAAACATTATCATGGATATTTTACATAATGCAAAAATTATTTTTTTTGTCATTTAAACCTCTAATTAAATAAGTTCTAGAGCTGGTATAAAAATTAATCCTAAAGACATTACCAGTATTATTAGTTTTCTGTTTTTACTTTCTTTAGCGGCGGGCCATAATTCATTAAAAGAAATATAAATAAGAATACCTGAAGTTATAGACATAAGCACAGGAAGGATGTTTATTTCTTTAAATGGTTTTAAAATCAATATACCAATAACAGCACCTAAAACTTGAACTAGACCTATAATAATAGAAAACAGTACAGCCTTCAGCTTGCTTCTGCCAGTTGAAACTATACTGATGGCTAAAGTTAAGCCTATTGGGATATTATGAAGAGCTATACCTAATGCTAAAGACCATCCAAGCCTTATATTTGTAGTAGCGGTTATACCTGTAACCATACCTTCTATTAAATTATGTAAAGATAAAGCTAATATCATTGATCTAGATAAGTGATCTGAATGGGAGCAATCACATTCTGAAATAAAATGACCAGGTTCCTCTTCTCCATGACCATGAGAATGAGGGAAAACAAAATCTAACACCAGTGAAAAGATAATTCCAAGCATGAACCAAATTAATGCTACTAATGTGTTTAAACTTTCTAATGCATCAGGAAGCATCTCAAGAAGTGAAATAGAAATAAGAATTCCTGTAGCAAAAGAAAGAGCTAGACTGTCTAACTTTTTAATCTTTTCACTTGAAACCAGTAACGCACCAACAGCTGTAAACAAGCCTGCTACCAAACTTAAAAAAATGCCACTATTCATATATTCTCCGCCCTATCCAACATTTTCTGTACTTGTACCCTATTTATTACGCCTTTAAAGAGAATTAACAGAAAAAAAGAAAATGCCGGAAATATGGTATAAGATAAAAATAACGTATTGTATCCATGATTATCAATTATAAAACCACCCAACAATGTACCAATTAATAATGGAAAATTTATACCTAAACACCAATATAATGTCATGGCTTTACTATAATTTTCTTTACTTACATACTTTGAAATATAAGATGTACAAGCAGAATGACAGCCTGCAAAAGTAAAAGCATGTAGAAGTTGTGCAAAAATAAACATCACAATATTTTTAAATAAGACATACATTATTAATCTTAAAACTAAAGCCAAACATGAAAGAGAAAGTAAAGTTGTAGGTTTTATTCTATTTTCTTTCTGCAAACGGCCTCCTATTGTAAGCATTGCTATTTCACCTATGGCCCCTATGGCAATAAACAGAGTAAAACTACTTCCTAAATTTAATTCTTCCGTCATATAAGATGGCAGAAAATTATCAATTATGGCTGTGGAAATTCTAGATATAGACACTGGAATTAAAAACAGCATGAAAGGTTTACTAATCCATTTCAAATCAAATTTACCTTTATCAGCTTGTTCTGTCTTTACATTTTGTATTTTATATTTAGGACCAAATACATAACATACAAGTAAAACAAAACCTAAAATCAGGCAGTTTAATAAAATCTGATAATTATCAGCCTCATCTGGGAACCCAGTGACAGCAAATAAAATCATAAATATTACATAACCTGCTGTTCCAACAGATCTCAGCTTTCCGTATAACTGCGGATTTCCATCACAACATTTTGTCAAATATCCATCTGAAATGGGGTTCATACTCCAAAAGAAAGATGAAAACAAAAAGTAGCAAATAAAGACCAATAAGATAGAACTACTGAAAAAGACTGGGACATAAAACCCTAAGCCTAAGATTAAACATATAATAAGAACTAATTTTTCTTTTGATTTTTTTTCTGTTATTCCACTAATCAGTAATGGGACAAAAATAGTAGCCAACTGGCCGGTGGCTCTAATAACACCAATTACAGAATGAGTCAGTCCATTATTTCTCATAACCAGTTGAGAATATGAAGCCACAGCTCCACATGCCACCTGTAAAAAAAAGGAAATAAAATATAAAGACATTTGACTGTATATTACAAATATCTATTTTTAAGTCAACTATTTATTTTATTAATTCATATAAGCATTTCTTTAAATTTAGTGATTTCATTTTCTTCATATTTTTCATGACTAAATCCAAATTTTATACCATCATTTTTATATCTAGGAATTACATGAATATGAATATGAGGAATTTCCTGACCAGAAGAAGAACCATTATTTATGAGTATATTGGTCCCATCACATTTTAATTTTTCCCTTAATTTTAAATCAAACATTTTGGCTATTTTAATAAGATGTGAAATAACATCATCAGGACATTCGGATATATCCGTATAAGGTTTATTTGAAATAACTAAAATATGTCCTTTCTTTATAGGATTTATATCTAAAATCACAAAACACAATTCATCTTCATAAAGTTTATTTGATGGAATAATACCATCTCTTATTTTTGTAAATATTGTTTCTTTTTCCATTTGTTTTAAACCTCTTATTTTAAACCTCTACCATTTATTATAAACTTTTTCTAAGAAACCTGTAAAATCATTAAAGTCTAATACTTCTCCATTATCTAAAACTGCTTTTCCATAAAAAGAACCAAAAACTTGATGTTGTGAACTTTGGGCTATTATATTTTTTATGTTACTGGTTCTATCCACAGAAGGGAAGAAATCAGCTTCAAATCTTCCATCAGAACTTGATATATACCACTTATCCATATAATTATCAGGGATATTAAAAATTACATCTTCTATCTTATGAATTTTATTGTTATAAAAAATAGCATTTTCTGACGCAGGGCTTCTATCTGTAAAGCCATAACCTAAATTAAATCCAAATAAACTGCTTTTAAGAATACCGCTTCCACTCCCCCAGTACCATGTATTTTCCCTTGTCCATCTCCCTCTACCCCAATCAAGTGTAGTAAATGTATTTTCAGGACTTACGTTAAAATCTTTTTCTTTAATTCTGAGTCTTCCAGAAGTTCTCATACAGTTTTTCTTTTCATTTAAATAAAAAGCTCTCCTGTTTTCTTTCCAACTGGTAGCTATATTTACGGATTCAGAGAACGGAACTATCTTTATTTCAAAATTCGCATCCAAGTCTAATTCAGAAGAAGCTAATGATAACAAAATTTCATCTTTATTTTTTATAAAAGTAAGCCTAATCTTTTCATTAGAGAAACATACATAATTATCATCTGTTGTAGAAGAAGAAAGCCCTAATTTACCTCTAGTCAAGAATTTAAGAACTTCACTTTGATTATAACAGTTATTTTTACAATCAATAAAAGATATGGACATTAAACCTGCATAATCCAGATCACTTATAGTAGCACTCACAAACCACTTGTCTTCAATATTATGAATAAGATAATAATCCCACTCTTTTACTTTTAAAAAGTTTGACTTAATTTTAGAGCGTTCATACACCCAAACAGGGAATCTAGCCCATCCCTCTTCAATAATTCTACCTTCTTTATTTAATAAAGGTTGTTTCTGAAAAACCTCATGATTACTCAAATATCTCCACCTTGTTTTTACTATTTTAATTTTTAGCTATTTCAGTTTTTAACTAATTAAATAATATTAATGAATATTCATAATAAATATTATATTCTATATATGCGTTTCATCAAACTATATATATTTCATCAAACTGTGTATTTCATCAAAACTATATATGTGTTTCATCAAACATATCTGAAAGTATCTCCCTAAACCTACTATCATAATTCTTTAGAATCTTAGAACCCCTTGTGATTTTACATAAACTTATCTGCATATCCTTTGCTATTTGTCTTTGAGGAACCCCCTTATAAAGTTCCTTCATTAAAAACCACCTTTTCTCAATATCCTTTAATTCAGCATCAGTAAACAATTCAGTAAACAATTTTCTAATAACAAATCTATCAGTTTCTTCTGCAAAAATTTCAATAATTTCATCTAAATTATCCATATGAACTTCCTTTTATAGTCTTATAACTTTTATAATCATATAATTTCTTAAAGCATAGGAGCTATAATTCTTAGGAAAAGCCTAAATAAACGTTTAAAAAATCCTACTGTTTTTGGATAGTCCTCAGGTATGATTTTACAATATTTAAATGTATTCAAAAAATCATTTTTTACATCTTGAACCGTTTTACCACCATAAAAAACGCTACCACATTCAAAATGAAGATAAAAAGATCTGAAATCCATATTTGCCGTACCAACTAATGCAATTTTATCATCTGATACAAACATTTTGGTATGAATAAAACCAGGAATATATTCAAAAATCTTAATACCGTTTTTTAATAAAACTGAATAGTTACTCTGTGTCATATTGAAAACAATTTTTTTATCTGGAATTGATGGAGTTATAATTCTAACGTCCACTCCACTTTTTGCAGCTAAAGATAGAGCGTCTATCATTTTGGTATCAAGAATAAGATATGGGGTACTTAACCACAGATATTTTTTTGCACTGTTTATAGTGAGTATATACACATTTTCAGCAACATTTTCATCTTCTAAAGGACTGTCACCATATGACTGAATTAAAGAATTTCCTGTAACTGGTAAAATTGGAAGATATATAGAATAATCATCCACAGTATATTCATCAGGAGCTGAAAAATTCCAAAGCTGCAAAAACATAACAGTATAATTAAAAACTCCACTACCGTGAACCAAATAGGCATTATCTTTCCAGTGCCCAAATCTTATTTTTCTATTAATATATTCGTCTGCTATATTTATTCCACCAGAAAATGCCTTATTTCCATCTATAATACACATTTTCCTATGGTCTCTATAATTCAATCTAGGACTTAACCCCACCTTAACTGGGTTAAAAGCCACTGCCATTATTCCCATACTTCTTAAATAAAGATAAAAATTTTTAGGTAGTGTATTTATAGACCCCATATCATCATAGAGTACCATTACCTGAACACCTTCTGATACTTTCCGTTTTAAAATAGAAATTACACTGTTTAAAAACATACCTTTATCCATGATAAAAAATTCCATAAGGATAAATTTTTTTGCATCATTAAGTGCATTTAGTAAAGGATAAAAGACCATATCTGCCAAAGGATAATAAGTAATTTCTGTATCTGAAAACAAATAACCATCAGCATTTTTTTCTATATAGGTACATAGTAATTTGTCATCATCAGAATCAAGAACTTCCTTATCCTGATTTTTTATTAAAATGGTAGAATTAATAAGTGTGCCAACTTTTTTATGATGGCTTCTTAAAAGTTCTTTATTTACTTTATGTTTTTTATTTCCAAAAATGATATATAGAAGTGTACCAAAAAGAGGTAATAAAAGGATTAGGAAAATCCATGATAATTTGTATTCCTGCGTATCATCTCTACTAAAGACCAATAGAGATGTAATCAAACCCAAAACAACAGAAGAAACGGAAAAAATTTCAAATTGCTCTATATATCTAAGCCCAACATATATAATCAAAATCTGTAAGAAAAAAACAAAAGAAGTGAGGAAAAGTCTGCTACAAACAAATTTGATTATTTTTTTCAATTCATCCCCTATTTCATGGAAAATTCACATCCACAATATGTTTGTCTATATAATTCCATCTCTCTGGCCATTTTGACACTTTCTGAAAATCCATCCCTTTTTTTAAAATCAATTCTCTGAAAACCATCTAAATTTTCTCCTACAGTAAAAATCTGCTCACTTTTTTTAAACTTACTAACTGTAAGAGTAGTAGTAAAGAAATGTATATTTAATTCAATTGCTTTATCATAAGCTTCCTTTAAATTGTATTCATAACACAACAAACAGCGTTTACCATGCTCCTTCTCATTTTCATAGCCCTTAATAAACGCTTTCCATTTATCATGCTCATACACACCTCTTATAACTTTCAGCTTATAATAATCAGCAACTTTAAGAAGATTTTGATATCTTTTTTCATTTTCACCAAAAGGAAAAATATTACTGTTGTTATAAAATAAAATTACGGACCAGTGATCATCTATAAGTCTTTTTATACAAATGGTTGAACAAGGTCCGCAACAGCAATGAAGCAACAATTCCTTATTTATCATTAAAAGGAATTCTAGAAGAATAGGATGTGTGTAAAAGATTATGAGCCTTATGTGAATTTGGTTCACCTAAGAAATCTTTATACAAAGTCTTTATTTGTGGATTATTATGAGATTGTCTTAAAGTCTGCTTCTCATCTTCAGCATATAATGCATCTGCCCGCTTCTGTTTATAAGTATCCATAATATCCAAATCCTCATTAGGAAGAAAACATTCTCTAACATAGGGCTGTCCTCCACCATTAATACAGCCACCTGGACACCCCATTATTTCAATGAATGTGTACTTACTCTTTCCTTCTCTAATTTGGTCCAGAAGAACCTTTGCATTTTTCATACCGCTGGCCACTGCCACAGAAACCGTTTTATCTCCTATCTTGATATCTGCTTCTTTAATTCCATCAAAGCCTCTAACTGATGTAAATTTGACTGCACTGTGTTCTTTACCTGTAAGAGCAAAATAAGCAGTCCTAAGTGCTGCTTCCATAACTCCACCAGTCACTCCAAAAATTACACCAGCCCCTGTGTAGTCCCCAATTATATCCATATCAAACTTTTCATCAGGAAGTTTATTAAAATTAATTCCACTTCTTTTAATCAATTTACCAAGTTCTCTGGTAGTTAAAACTGCATCAACATCTTTTAACCCATCAGTAACCAATTGAGGTCTGTCTTTTTCAAACTTTTTTGCAGTACAAGGCATAATTGAAACTACAAAAACATCTTCAGGTTTGATACCAACACGTTCAGCATAATAGTGTTTTATAATTGCCCCTTGCATTTCATGAGGACTTTTACAACTAGATAAATGATTAAGCAAATCTCCATAATAATATTCAGCGTAGTTAACCCAGCCAGGAGAACATGAGGTTATCATAGGTAGAACACCTTTATTTTTTATTCTATCCACAAGTTCATATGCTTCTTCCATTATGGTAAGATCTGCTCCAAAATTAGTATCAAAAACCTTTTTAAAACCTAATCTTCTTAAAGCAGATGGAATCTTATTAGT
>CACYEI010000041.1 GCA_902773355.1 uncultured Spirochaetales bacterium | reverse complement strand
CTTCAATTACAGGTCTAACGTCATCTAAAACCAACTCAAATGTCTGATCTTTAACTACATCTATCTTGGTCTTTCCGTAGTAAACCATAACTCCAGCTTCATTTAAAAATCTGGTCTCCACAACCCACTGCGTAGGCATTATAGAACCAATAGAAAACTTACCATCTGAATAATCTACTGTTTTCCATTCTGTAACTGTCCCTCTAGGTGGTACACTCCACTCATTTAAAGGATATGATTTATACTGTAGTGTAAGACTGTGTAAATCTAAATACCCCTCATTTGAACCAGCATCCCTACTTACTGAATTTGTAACCTTAAGGTTCACATTTGCTAACGGTACATCTGGCCCGTTAGGACATGATACAAAAACCATTAAAAAAAGAAGAATTGAAAGAAATAAGCGATTTTTCATAATAAAAATATATCTCCTTTAGTCAATTTTCAAGAAGAATATCATGTATACATATATATATTATTAAAATTGTGTATCATTATTGTTATTTTTGAATTTGTTTATTAAAAACTAAATATATTTAGAAAGTATATATTGAACTTCTGAATCCTTAAATGCTTTTTTTATTTCATCTTTTGTAAGCCCAACAATCTCGTGACATAGATAATGAATCCAAACTTCTTCATCAGGTGAATTTAGAACATGTTTTCTACAATAATAATCAGGCTGAATTGGAAGAGGTTTTATATTTTTATAAAGAGGAATCTTATAATCATAAACTGCTATTTTTATATCAGATCTAGGAATCCCTTTATCCATTATTACTTCAGTAAGTTTATTTACTGTATTACCAGTATCAAAAATATCATCAACTATTAAAATTTTATCACCTAAACGCAGATAATCAGGAGAATAAGTCCAACCATCTATAAAAACCTTAGTTTGTTCACCTGGCTTTTGTGCATACCTACTCCTAGCTACAACAGCAGCATACAGTACTGGACGTCTATTTTCTTTTTTACAAATTAATTTATAAAAATCTGAAATAACATTAGCCATATATACTCCACCTCTCAGTGAAACATATATAACATCTGGAATAAAATGATCATCATGATACATTTTATATGTTAATTTTATTGCACTATCTCTAATAACATTATGTTCAATAAATTCTTTCATAGATTATTTATCCTATAACTTCATAATTGAGTTAGTATTTCTAATCCTTTACCGGTAATAGCAACAGTATGTTCAAAATGAGCACACATCTTGCCATCAACAGTAACTACAGTCCAACCGTCATCTAAAACAGTAACGCCTCTTGAACCCATATTAATCATTGGTTCTATAGCCAGAACCATGCCTTTAACTAATTTTGGATTGGGAAAACGTTTACTGGTAAAATTAAGGACACTTGGTTCTTCGTGTACTCTAAGTCCAACTCCATGTCCTGTATAATCCCTAACTACACTAAATCCGTTATTTTCTGCATGTTTGCTGACTGCTGCTCCTATATCCTGTAATCTAGCTCCATTTTTTGAGGCAGCATTTATTCCTTTATACAGGCACTCTTCAGTGACTTTAACTAATCTTTTTACATCTTCAGGGACATTTCCTACCAAATATGTTTTAGCACTATCTGATATAAATCCATCTTTGTTAATACATAAATCTACGCTTACAATATCACCATTCTGAATTATATGCTTACTTCTAGGTATCCCGTGAATTAATTCATCATTAATACTGACGCATGCGGTATTAGGAAAACCTTCATAATTTAATAAAGCAGGAAGCGCATTATTTTTTTTTATATATTCATAACAATAATTATCAATGTCCTTTGTTGAGATACCTGCTGTTATAAATCCTTCTAAATTATTCAATAGTTTTGCTAAAAGTTTACAGCTAAGTCTTATTCCATTTATCTGTTCTTCAGTTTTTATATGTATCATTTAACCCTTTACAAAATGTGTCTAAAACACCGTTAATAAACTTAAAATTAATTTCATTACTAAATTCTTTAGATAGTTTTACAGCTTCATCAATAATAATGGCATATGAAACCTTATTTTCATATCTAAGCATAAAAAATGAAATACGCAGTATATTTCTATCAACAATAGATATCCTTTCAATGTTTCTTGAAGAGAATTTATTTATTAAAAAATCAATTTCTTTTAAGTTTTGTAAAACTCCATTAATTAAATAATATGAGTATAAAACTATATCTGTTTCCAAATTATTTACTTCAGATTCATCTCTACAAGGAAAAAAATCATTATATGGATATAAAGACTCAGATAACTTAGAATTAAAATCTAGAGCATATAAAGTTTGAACAGCTAAACTTCTTGATAAATGTCTGGATTTCATTAATTATAATAAACTAAATCTGATTGTTCTTTTAAATCACTTAGCATTTTGTTATAAGCTATTCCATAATTTAAAGACTGAACAGACTGAGATAAACTATTAGAAATATACTCTCTTACAGTTGTTGTATAATTTGGATCAATTACATCATCTAAAGTTAAAGTCATTGCTGGCCTTAAACCGATTAATTTAAAGATATGGTATCCTTTAATGGGTTCTTCATCATCTCCTGATGAATGATAACCTACAGTTACAGGACTATACTGACCTATGCCAAGATTAAAAATAACTTTACAAGCATCATCACCAAATCTTAATTTCCCTATTTCACTATCCTGTAATAGCCAACCACTAATAAGACCTCCGTCCTTAGCACTTGAAGAATCATCCGAATGCTCACTGGCAGCCTTCTCAAATGTAGTAGTTCCTAGCCTAATCTGTCTGTAAAGTTGTTCCATAAATGCTTTATTAGCAGCATCTTCTTCAGGAGTATCACCTGCTATTTTGTAAATATGTGCAACACGTGCAAAAGCACCTACTTTAAAGGAATCCTTATTTTCATTATAAAACTCAATTATGTCATCTTCAGTAAAATCTTCAACTGATTTTAAATAATCAGAATAATTATCCAGAACGTAGCTCTGAATTAGATATTGAGGTACAACAGCATTTGCAAAATCATTAACAGTCATGCCGTAATAAGTTTTTAAGAATAATTCTATTTGTTCATTTGAAGAAAAAGTAACATTATAAGAATCAGAAATTTCCTTTAATGCTGCCATAACTAGATAATTAACTTCTTCTTCTGAAAGTTCAGACAGCAACTCTTCAGCTTTACGCTGTAAAAGAACCTGATAAATCAGATAATCTAATGCTTCAGTTTCTGTGTAATCTTCTGTAGTTTCATTGCTTTCCTTTAATTCAGCTAATGTAGATGTCACCTGATTTTTTGTTATATTTGTACCATAAACACTAGCTAAAATAGTACTACCAGTAGTTATGGTTGTTGGTTTTACATTTATTGGCGTAATATTTGATTGATTAGATGAACTATTTGTATTTTTATTTGAATCAGTGGTAGTTATAGTTGTTGTATTAGTGTTTGTATTAGTGTTTGAACCAGAATCCTCTACTTGAGGATTTGCAAAAACAGGAATAGAAATAAAAAATAACAATAAAAAGGTTATAAGAAATTTATTAACATGCTTCATAATTGTTCTCCTATATTTATTCAATTCTTAAATGTTTTCCTATTATATAAGCCATATTTAAATTTTTAATATAATCTGAAGTTCTAACAAACATACCTTCTGATTCAAGCACTTTCATTAAAGACAATAAAACCGCTTGTTTACGTAGTGATACAGGAACAATAAAACAACTACTTTTCTTACCAGAAACCATTCCAGAAGTAGCCAAAAAATCTGAGATAACATTTGGCACAGAAGCAGAAAAAAAAGAAACAGCCTTTGTAATAACCACTATATAATCATAAAAAGTCAATTTAATATTATTTGACAGATATATATTAAATAAATCTACATCATGACCATTTGAAGAAACACCATGTGATAAGTTTTCACTTATAGTTTTAAGCTGATTATTAACAATATTTTTAACATTAGCATATAAAACTGCAACTTTCATAAAAATATTATTCTCTACTATTTAATTTACTTCATCATTAGATGGTTCTAAATTTTCTACTATATTAACATTTGTTTCATCAGTAACTACAGAATCACCATTAGTTTCTTCAATACTCTCTGTGTTTTCTGTTGTTGGAGTTACGTATTTACTTAAATCTTCATTTCTAGGTTTATTAACTGCAGCATATAAGATAGTGATAAACATAAAAAGACCAATTAAGATTGCGGTAAGTTTATTGATTGTTTTATTTGATTGTCCACCAAATGCTGTATCACTGCCTCCGCCAAAAACACCACCTAAACCTGTACTATCTTCACTCTGAATTGAAATAATAAATACAGTTATGAAACTAACTAATACAAAAAAAATCAATAGAATAATACTAATTACTGACATAATTTATTCCCTTTACTTATTCACATTTATTATAGATAAAAACTGATCAATTTTTAAAGAAGCACCACCAACGAGAGCTCCATCTATATCTGGACAAGCCATAAGCTGTTTTGCATTCTCTGGTTTTACTGATCCACCATACTGAATTATTATTTTTTCGCTAACCTTCTCACCGTAAAGAGAATTGATTAAATATCTAATATATGAATGTGCTTCCTGTGCATCTTCTGGAGTTGCTGTTTTTCCTGTACCTATTGCCCACACAGGCTCATATGCTAATGTAATCTTGAAAATATCTGAATCTGAAACATCTTTTAATCCTGTATAAACTTGTTTCTTCAAAACACTTTTAAGTTCACCGTTCTCTCTCTGCTCTAACGTTTCTCCAATACATAAAATTACATCCATATTATTGTCTAATGCAATTTTTACTTTTTCATTAATTAATTCATCTGACTCACAATAATACTGACGTCTTTCACTATGTCCAATAATCACATCATTAATACCTAAATCTTTAAGCATTTCACAGGATACTTCCCCCGTAAAAGCACCTTTTTGATTATTGTTTACGTTCTGTGCAGCAACAATAATGCCTGTATTGTTTAAAGCCCTACATACATCAGGCAAACATACAAAAGAAGGTGCAATCATAACTTTCACATTTTTATCAATATCTGAATCTTTCAGTTTCTTTGCATACTCTACAGCCTGAGAAGGTGTAATATTCATTTTCCAGTTACCAGCAATATAAAGTTTTCTCATTAAATCTACCCTTTATTTTAAAAATTTATTTAGTAAGTATTTGAATACCAGGTAAAGTTTTACCTTCTAAAAATTCCAATGAAGCACCACCTCCAGTGGAAACATGACTTATTTTAGAAGAAAGACCAAATTTGTTTATTGCAGAAACTGAATCACCACCTCCAACAACAGTTACAGCATTAATGCTAGCTAACGCTTTAGCTACACTTTCTGTGCCTTTAGAAAAATTATCAAACTCAAAAACCCCCATTGGCCCATTCCATACCACACTTTTTGCAGCTTTTAAACAATTTATAATATTATTGACTGTTTTAGGACCTATATCCATACCTATCAATCCATCTGGAATGTTTATATCATCTATTTTTACAGGTTCAGCATCTTCAGAAAAATTTTTAGCACAAACATGATCAGAAGGTAAAATAACATTTACATTCTGTTTTTTTGCTTTTTCCAAGAAAGATTCAGCAGTTTTCAAAAATTCATCTTCAACCAATGAATTACCTATTTTATAGCCAAGAACTTTAAGAAATGTATAAGACATTCCACCACCAATTACTACAGTAGAAGAAGTTCTTAAAAGTGATTCTAATACAGTAATTTTTGAAGAAACTTTTGCACCTCCTATTATAGAAACAAATGGTTTTTCTGGATTTTCTATTAAAGGAGCAAGAAAATGTATTTCTTTTTCAATTAAAAAGCCAGCATAAGAAGGTAAAAAATGAGCTATGCCTTCAGTTGATGCGTGGGCTCTATGAGCTGTACCAAAAGCATCATTAACATAAACATCAGCATATGATGCCAATTTTTTTGCAAAATCTGGGTTATTTTCTTCTTCATCTGGATAAAATCTAACATTTTCAAGGAGCAAAACCTCACCTGGTTTTAATGAAGACACATCTTTCTCAACTTCAGCACCAATCACATCTTTGGCTATTTTAACTTTTTTACCTAAAAGTTCTTCAAATCTTTTTCCAACTGGAGCCATAGAATAGTCTAAATTTTTTGTTCCTTTAGGCCTTCCTAAATGACTCATAACAATTAAAGAACTACCAGATTGATTTAAAATATACTCAATAGAAGGTAGAGCAGCTCTAATTCTAGTATCATCCTTTACTTCTCCATTTTTCAACGGTACATTAAAATCCACCCTCATAATAACTTTTTTATTTTTTAAGTCAGCTTCTTTAATAGTTCTAAGATTCATAAATATATCTCCAAAATAAATTACAGGTCTGAATAACTCAGACCTGTTTAAATATTAACCATTTACCTTTTTCATATGTGCAATTAAATCAAGTACTTTATTTGAATATCCTATCTCATTATCATACCATGAAACAACTTTTACAAAAGTATCTGTTAATGCAATACCTGCCTTAGCATCAAAGATTGAAGTTCTAGGATCTCCTAAGAAATCAGAAGATACAACTGATTCATCTGTATAACCTAAGATTCCTTTCAATTCTCCCTCTGAAGCTTTTTTCATAGCTTCACATATTTCTGAGTACTTTGCTGGTTTAGCAAGATTTACAGTTAAATCAACAACAGAAACATCTAAAGTAGGAACTCTCATGGACATACCAGTAAGTTTACCATTAAGAGAAGGTATAACTTTACCTACAGCCTTAGCTGCTCCAGTAGAAGAAGGAATAATATTTCCAGAGGCAGCTCTCCCTCCTCTCCAATCCTTCATTGAAACACCATCTACAGTAAGCTGTGTAGCAGTAGTAGAATGAACTGTTGTCATGAGACCATCTGTTATTCCCCAGTTGTCATTCAGAACTTTAGCAATAGGAGCTAAGCAATTTGTTGTACAAGAAGCATTTGAAACAAACTGTGTTCCCTTCACATATGTTTTTTCATTAACACCACATACAAACATTGGTGTATCATCTTTGGAAGGAGCGGACATAACAACATATTTTGCTCCAGCATTTATATGCGCCTGAGCAAGTTCTTTAGTTAAAAATCTACCTGTAGATTCTACAATATATTCAGCACCAACTTGATCCCATTTTAAATTATTAGGATCTTTTTCTGCTGTTACTCTTATTTTTTTCCCATTTACAATGAGTAATGACTTATCAACATCTGCTGAAACTTCACCACAGAATTTACCATGCATTGTATCATACTTCAACATGTATGCTAAATAATCAACAGGACAAAGATCATTTATTCCAACAATCTCCATATCCTTTCTCTCAAGTGAAGCACGAAAGACAAAACGTCCTATTCTTCCAAAACCATTTATACCAATTTTCATGTTAAATCCTCCATAAACAAATCAATTTTACTATAATGAAATGAATAAAACACGTCAACAAGTCAAACCTTTTAGTTTCCCCGTGAAATATGACGGAACAGGACTTTGAATACCAGATGAAAGATTATTGCTTTCTGACACAAAAAGTACTGGCAGATTAGATTTCCAAATAAAAGAAATAACATTTCCTATATCAGATGTCAAATCCATAAAACTAAAGACAAGACCTGATGGCCTTAAAATTTTGTATTTATCCAAAAATAAGAGCATATCTTGATACTTCATTGTACTAGGCACATTCAAAAAAATGCTAAAATCGGGTTCAGGAATATTGTTAGAAAAGGAAATAATTCCTCTACCAATATCATCAACACTTTCATTTGAATCTATAATTAAAACCCTAGGCTTCTGATTAATCATAATATTTTTAAAATCATTAATATTCTTAATCTGTCTTACACCAACATTTTGTATTTCTGAAACATATTTTTTACCAAAATATGCAAGATGAGCATTTGTATTTTCTCCTGAATTATATAAACACGCTAGCCTAGCAGAATTTAATGTTTTACCTGAACCAGGTGGCCCAACTAACATTATTTGAGAAGAAGGTTTAAAAAGAGCTTTATTATCAAATGTAAGTATTTCTGATAAACAATCTACAAAACACTTATCTACTATATTAGTATCGACAGAACCTAAATATTTTTTTAATTTTTCTGTTATTTGCTGTGAAATAAACTCAGAAAAATCTGATGAAAAATAATTTTCTGCTATTATTTTTTTTATATGTTCAGATACATACTCAGGTAAAGTATTAGTGTTATCAGTTATTTTATTAGGATCAGGAGTTTTTGCTTCCTTAACAAATCTTTCTATCAAAATATTTTCTGTTTCTCCAGCTCCTTCAATTCTACTTACTTTATCTGTTTTGTTTTCATCTATCAAATAACATGTCAGTTCACAATATTTACCTGTTTTTATTCCTAGAAAACCATTTTTCTGAACAATTTTTCTACTAATAAACCTGAGATTATCTCCGTATTGAAGATGAGCCTTTTTTATAGCTTCTTCATATGTTTTACCTTCTATAGTTATTAAATTCATAAGTTATTAAATTCTTAAATTACAGTATATATCTTGATAAATCCTGATTCTTTATCACATCAGTTAATCTAGAATTAACATAATCTGGTGTTATAGTTACAGTTTGTCCAGAAAGTTCATTAGCACTAAAACTTAACTCTTCAAGAAGAATTTCCATTATAGTATATAAACGTCTAGCTCCAATATTATCAGTATCCGAATTAACTTTATAAGCAATTTCACTTATTGTTTTTAAAGAATCTTGAGTAAAATCAAGTATAACACCTTCAGTTTTTAATAACTCACAGTATTGCTTAATAATAGCGTTTTCAGGCTCCTGTAAAATTTTGAAAAAATCTGCTGCTTTTAAATCTTCAAGCTCTACCCTTAATGGAAATCTACCTTGTAATTCAGGAATCAAATCACTAGGTTTAGAAACATGAAAAGCACCAGCAGCAATAAATAAGATATGTGAAGTATCTATCATTCCATATCTTGTACTAACTTTTGTTCCTTCAACTATTGGAAGAATATCTCTCTGAACTCCTTCTCTGGAGACATCTGGACCACCAGAAGCAGATTGTTTACCTGCTATTTTATCAATTTCATCTATAAAGATAATACCCATTTGTTCTGTTCTTTCTTTAGCAATCTCTATAGCATTTTCTTCATCTACACTTTTTTCAAGTTCCTCATCCATAAACATAGCCCTAGCCTGTCTTACTTGAATAAAGTGAGTTTTGCCCCTTTTCTGAACTCCTTGAAAAATATTTCCCAAATTTTGCATTGCATTCTGTAAATCCTCAATATTTGAGCCCATCATTCCAATTTCAAACCCTTTAGGCTTAGCATTAAATGCAACTTCAACTTCCAAAGAGTCATATTCTCCTTTTCTTAATTTTTCTCTAACCTCTTCTCTAGTTAATCCTACACTTGTTTTTAATACAGAATTTGAATCAGGATTCCTATCAATATAACGCATGATAATATCTAAAAGTCTTTCTTCTACTATAGATTTTACTGCGTTTTCATTTTTTGAAGCTAATTCTTTTTTTACCATAGCCACTGCACTACTCATTAAATCTTTTACCATAGATTCAACATCTCTACCAACATATCCAACTTCAGTATATTTTGTTGCTTCTACCTTAATGAATGGTGCATTTGATAACTTTGCTATTCTACGAGCAATTTCAGTCTTTCCCACTCCTGTAGGTCCTATCATTATTATATTTTTTGGATAAACTTCATCTTTAATCTGATCAGGAAGTTTTTTTCGTCTTGTTCTGTTTCTAATAGCCACAGCAATAGTACGTTTTGCTTTTTCTTGACCAATAATATATTTATCTAACTCTCCAACTATTTGAGATGGAACCATTTCATCTAAATTATAAATTTTATTTTCTAACCCTAAAGAACTTTTAACTATTTCAGTACCTGACATTATATTTCCTCCACTATATATTTATTATCTGTATAAATACAAATTGAACTAGCAATTTCCATAGACTTTAAAGCAATTTCTTTTGCACTTAATTCTTTAGCACAGTTTAAATAGGCTCTAGCTGCACTTAAAGCATAGTTCCCTCCACTTCCTATTGCTAAAGCATCAAATTCTGGTTCAACAACATCTCCAGTTCCAGAAATTAAAAAAATATCTTTTCCATCTGTAACTAAAATCATAGCTTCTAATCTTCTGAGATTTCTATCCATCCTCCAATCTTTAGCTAATTCAACTGCAGCTCTTTTTAAATCACCTTTATATTCTCCAAGTTTCTTTTCAAATATTTCCTCAAGAGCAAAAGCATCCGCTGTAGTTCCTGCAAAACCAGCTATAACTTTGTTATTATAAATTCTCCTTACCTTTCTAGCATTTCCTTTCATAATGGTATCACCAGCAGTAACCTGCCCGTCTCCTGCTATAGCTACATGACCATCTTTTCTTACCGCTACTATAGTAGTTCCTTTAAAACTCATTGTATCCTCCAAATAAATTCCACACCTTTTATATAAATCATGAATGAGGATGGGATTTCTTATAAACATCTTCAAGATGTTTTCTACTGACTTTGGTATAGATCTGTGTAGTACCTATACTTTCATGCCCTAAAATTTCCTTAATCAACCTTATATCCATGTTATTATCCATAAGTGTTGTTGCAAATGTATGTCTAAAGACATGAGGTGTAAACTTTTTTTTAAAACCTAATATCTTTCCATAATTATCAAAAATAACGTGAACGCTGGAAAGTGGCAACTGTTTACCTTTTTTATTTATTAATAAAATATTCTGATTATTAATTCCAAGTGTAAAAAGAATATTGTTTCTTTCTTCTAGATACTCTAGTAAAATTTTCAAACATTTATCTGAAAAAAAAACATATCTTTGTTTCTTCCCTTTTCCTGTTACAACTGCTCTTTTTTGTTTTAAGTCTAAATCTTCTACTTTCATATTTATTACTTCACTTAATCTACAGCCTGTACTATAAAAAATATTAAACATAGTTATTTCCATAAGTGATGTATAATCTGAATAATTATAATTTATTAACAATGACACTTCATCTTCTGTAAGTACTGTTGGAATTTTTTTTATTACAGAGGCATTATGTATCCTTTTAAATGGATTTATTGTCATTATATTTATTTCACATAAATACTGAAAAAAATGTCTGTATGTACTTAAAGCTCTATTAATAGAATTTTTATTTGATTCTGTTTCATACAATAGTAAGGTAAATTCTCTAGCATCTTCATATACCATATCAACTAAATCCAAATTAATCTTATTAAGAAAAAAAAATAATTTATTAAGGTCATTTTCATATGACTTAATAGTATTATCTGAATAATTTAAAGTTAATTTAAGTTCAGACAAAAAAGATTCCATTAAATGGTTCATTGTTCAATTATTACAGTTATTAATTATTTTTTCTATAGAATACAATGAATTTCCAAATCTGAAATAGTTATTAGAATTAGCAGACATTATAAAAATATTTTCTTCTTTACATCTATAACTAGCATTTTTATATACATCTGAAATATTAGATATCTGCTTACATCCTTCCAAATAAAAACCTCTACTTCCTAGGCATATTTCATTATCAGCACATCCTACATCTGCAACATAAACATCTTTCCCCATATCTAAAGTTAAATTTAATGTAATATTTGCACCGGATTTTTTACCTGATTGAACATTTATTAAAGAATTACACAATGCTCCTATTAGGAAATTTCTATATAAAAAATTATATTTTAAAGGTGGCATATATGGAGGAAACTGAGAAATAAGCAACCCATTATTATCTAAAAGTGATGTTTTGAACCCATTTGAATTAGAAGGATAATCTATAAGAAATCCATGAGCTAGAACAGAAATACCAGCAATTCCCATTCCTTTTTTAGCTGCTTCAATACTTCCTGATAAAGCTGCTTGATCACATCCTTCTGCTATACCAGAAATTACTCTTAAAGAATTACAATTAGTTTCTAATCCTAAACAGAATGATTTTTTTAAAGCATTATAATTTACATGCCTAGAACCAATTATGGCAATGTTTTTTGATAAACTCCGTTTTCCTAAACAAAATAAATTATATGGCAAAACCGTACCAAAAGTATCATTTATAGGATAATCAGGATCATTATAGCTCCAAATATAAGCTCCATCAGTTTTATCCAACCAGTTTATCACAGAAAATACATCTGACTCTTTTACTTTCCTGCCATACAATCTGTAAAATTCATTTTCACTAATACCAGAATCTATAATTTTTTTTCTTTCATCAAGAGTCAAACTATATAAAAAACCTACAGCTATTTGTCGTTTTAATAAATCAAACATTTTTCTAATAATAAATACTAGAAAAAAATAAAAAATTATATTTCAAAACTACCAAGATATGATAAATTAGACCACCAGTTATTACTAAATAAGCCTACTTCCGCAGAAAAAGCAGCAAAAATATAATAACCCACGGTTTCATCAGTGACATTATCAGCAGTCAAAGAAACGAATTTATCACCACTATATCTTAAAACAAATTTCTTACCGGTTTCATCACTTTCATCTTTTTCTATAGTAATTAAACCTGTATTAATAGAATTATTTGAAATAAAACCCGCATTATTAAGATCTAATGTGTAAGATGGTCCGTTTACTGAAGTAGAACCTAATTCAAAAGCATACAACGAAAAGTCTGTATTTTCATCTTTTGTTGTTAAAATAAAATTATCTTCAATAAGTAGTTTAGATTTGACCAGTTCAGAAAATGCACTGTACACTTTATTATTTGACGTTTCTGGTTTAGTTAATGATTCCCCATCTTTAAAAGGCACATAACAGATTAACAACCCTGGACCAACTGTGATTTTAGATAAATCAGTATCTACACCACTTATTGAAATACTATGATTAGCAGCTGATGCACTAACTGATAAATTATTCAAAGTACAAAATGATGGTATGCCACATGAATAAAACAGAAAAGATAAAAAAAGTAGAACAAAAAGAATGTGTTTTATTCTATTCAAAACTTATCTCCAACATAAACCTTCTTTACTAATGTAAAGCTAACCAGTTTTTAGCTAATTTACCATATTCTGAATAACTTTCTAACTCAGCTGCTTGCCTCATATATGATACAGCCAAATCATTTTCACCAATTTTTTCAGCTATTGCCCCCATATTCAGATATGCCTTGGCTCTGATTCCAAATTCTACATCCAAATCCGCTGCTTTACCGTATGTCTCAATAGCAACTAAAGAATTATCTGATAATTCATAACATTCAGCCATATATAAGTAGGCTAAACCTGCTAGATAAGTATCATCTTGTTTGCTAATAACTCTATCAAATGCCTTAACAGCATTATCATAATCATTATTTTTAAAATATAACCTACCCAAAACATAAGCAGCTTTAGCAGAAGAATACTTAGTACCAACCTTAATTTCATTTTCAAGATCTGAAATCAACAAAGAAAGCTCTTCTTCCGTATTTTCAGAATCATAATTATCAAATCTCTCTTCTAAAGCTGATATTCTATCTAAAGCTTTTTGCTCACTAGATAGTGAAATACTTCTTACAGTTAAAAAAACAACTAAGGATAATACAAGCAGTATAATTACAACAAGAATTCGTACAAAATGAATACGAATAAAGCCATTAACTTTATTTAGAACTTCCAAAGAATTAGAAGAATTAGATGCATCATTTTTTTTTGTTTTCATAATAATATATTTCCTTTTATCTTTCCTTTGATGAAATCAAATCAGCAAAAGTTACTGTATCATCATCACTATTATTTGACATATATTTTTCAACTTCTGATTCCTGATTCTTTTTTATTAATTCCTTAATAGAAAGAGATAACTTCTGATTTTTAGGATCCACATCCATAACCATAGCAGAAACCTCATCACCTATTTTGAATTTCTTCAAAACTGAATCATTATATTCCTCATCAGGTCCAACAAGATTATATTTTGGAATTCTACCTTCAATATCTCCTAAAACTTTTACAAATACCCCAAAATCATTTACTTCAGACACTGTCCCAGTAATAACAGAATATTTGGGATAATCATGCCTAAGTTTCTGCCATGGATTATTCTCAAGCTGTTTTACACCTAATCTTATTCTATTATTTTCAGGCTCAACTCTAGTAATAACTACGTCTATAACATCCCCTTCTTTACAAAATTCAGAGATATTTTTGATTTTTTTAGTCCATGAAACATCATCAATATGAAGAAAACCATCTATTCCTTCTTCCAAATTGACAAAAGCTCCAGTATTGGTAATTTTAACAACTGGTCTAGACAACTGCATACCTATAGGATAACGTTTGGACACTGTATCCCACGGATTTTCCTCTAATTGTTTAATTCCCAAAGATACTCTTTTTTTATCCAAGTCATACCCAAGTATTTTACACTGAACAACATCTCCCACTTTCAGTACTTCAGATGGATTAGTTATATGTTTAGTCCAGCTCAATTCCGAAATATGAGCTAAACCTTCAATATCAGGAGCTATTTCAATAAAGGCACCAAAATCTGCCATCTTTGTTACAGGAGCCGTAATAACATCACCAACTTTAAAATTATTTTCAAAAGACAGCCATGGATCTTCTTTCATATGCTTCAGGGATAAATTTATTCTTTTGGTTTCTGGATCCAAATTTAATAATCTAAGTCTTATCTTTTCACCTTTTTTTACATAATCCTTAGCTCTTGTTACATGCCCCCATGACATATCATTAAGATGCAATAACCCATCAAAACCTCCTAAATCTATAAAAGCTCCAAAGGAAGTAAATGACTTAACTGTACCTTCAACAACATCTCCAATTTTAACTGTACTAAAAAATTTTTCTTTATTTTCCTTAATCTTATTTTCCAAGTATGCTCTTCTTGATACAACAGTTTTCAAATTGGAGCCAATTCTGAACTTTTCTAAAATAAAATAATCACTGATTCCAACTAAATCTTCCGGATTTTCTATTTTATTAATATCAGCCTTGGATAATGGACAAAAACCAGAATAATCTTTACCAAAACTTACTTCATATCCACCTTTAATCAATTTTTCAAAACGTCCTTCTACTGGAGTTTTTTCATCAGCGGCTTTCTTTAATTCTTTAGCTTTTGATAATGCATCAGCTCTTCTTTTAGATATTATTATCTGACCACCTTTACCTTCTTTGTTAACAATAAGAACAGTAACTGAATCACCTACGCTTGGAATTTGATCAAATTCATCAATAGAGAGCCTTCCTTCTGATTTATAGCCCACATCAACAAAAACATACTCATTATTAATCTGTACTACAGATCCGGTAATAAGCTGACCGTCTTCAATTCCATCAAGAGATTTCAGATACTCTTCCTGCATTATATTTTGCATTTGGGTATCTTTATTTTCTATTTTTTCAGACATTTTATTCTCCTGATCCTTATAACTTCTTTAAAACTTTAAGTAATAAATACTTTAGGTAATAATTATTATTTTATTACACTTAACACTTTTTCACAAACTTCATCAATAGTCAAGTAAGATGTATCAATATAAACAGCATCTTCAGCAATTTTCAATGCCCCATCTTTTTTATTTTTATCATTTTTATCCCTTAAAATCAGATTATTCAAAATTGTTTTCATACTATCATTTGCATAACCTGCTAGATTGTTTTGAGCATATCTTCTTTTAGCTCTTATTTCTGGTTCTGCATCTAGATAAAACTTATATTCAGCATTAGGAAATACAACTGTAGTCATATCTCTTCCTTCTGCAACTATATTCAGTGAATCTGTAATTTTGTAAATTAAATCATTAACAAAATCTCTGATTTTACCAATTGATGAAATTTTTGATGTTTCCAAATCTAAAACTGGAGTATGTAAAAAATTTTGTACATCTTCACCATCTAGGTGAATTCTATTATTTATTATTTTTATATCACAAGAATAAGCTATACTTATTAACGTATCTATAGGTTCATCTTTAGAATTCAATTTGAGTATTTTATATGTGATAGCTCTATAAAATTCTCCTGAATTTAAATAATAGAAACCAAGCTTATCCGCTATAATTTTGGAAATAGAACTTTTACCAACTCCAGCAGGACCATCAATTGCAATAATCATATCAACACCCCGAATGAATTTAATTCAGAGGAACTAAGTTTTCTATATTTAGCCGTAGGTAAATCTCCAAGGACAACCTTCCCTATGCGAACTCTAATAAGAGATTTTACATCATAACCTAACATGGCAAATATATTCCTTATCTCCCTGTTCTTGCCTTCAGTAACAACTACACTTACTGAATATTTTGAAATAATTTTAAATGATTTAATTTTATATGGCTTCAAATCTCCTCTATACGCAGTGTAAATATCCTTTTCAATAATTGGCTGTGTTGTTTGAACTACGTATTCTTTTTCAATCATATTTGACGGATGAGATATTCTGTTAGCAAAATCTCCATCATTAGTAAAAAAAATCAAACCTGAAGAATCTTTATCCAACCGTCCTACATTAAACAAAAGTTCTTTTTCATTAACATTTATCAAATCTCTAGCATAAAGGTTTTCAAATGGATCATAATTTGTACAAACATATCCTCTAGGTTTGTTAAGCGCATAATAGTATAATTTCAAGATTGGTTCAGCTAAAGAAGAATCTACGTAAACAACATCTTCTTCATTTACTTTTATTCCAAGTTCAGTATTGATTTTATTATTAATACTAACCCTACCAGATTTGATTAAATTATCACAAAACCTTCTTGAACCAAATCCGCATTTAGATAAAAATAAATTTAATCTTACAGGATAATCAATTCTCTTCTGCATCTGAATCAACCTTTTCAAAACGAATTCTATCAATTTCTGATAACTTTGGCAGATCTGAAAGGGATTCCAGATTAAAGGTATATAGAAATTTTCTTGTTGTTCCATAAAGACAAGGACTTCCAGGGACACTTTTTCTACCTACAACCTTAATAAATTCTCTTTCTCTTAACATTTTTATTATATTATCAGAACCAACACCTCTTATCTTTGTAACTTCTCTTCTGGTTATTGGTTGCGAATAAGCAATTATAGATAATGCTTCAACAGCAGATCTACTTAACCTTGTAATTCCCTTATTGCCCTTTTTACCATAACATTCTTTTAATTTTTCATTTAAGTCAACAGCTGGAATAAAAGACCAAAAATTATTCTCTTCATGTAAAATCAGACCACTACCTCTCTCAAAGTATTGTTCTGATAATTCATTTAGGGCTTTTTTTACCTCATCCTCTGGCAGATGACTTAAGCTACAAAGCTGTACCATAGAAATTTGTTCATTCTCAAGAAACAGAAGAGCTTCTATTAATCTAGCATTATTGGTCAACGTATCTGCCATATGTTATTCCTCCATATCTTCTTCTGATTGATCATAATCTTCAAATTCATTTTCATCTTCAAAATTATCACTTTCAATAGGATTGTTTTTTCTTCTTATGATTATATTTCCGTATGCAACTTCTTGAACTACACTAATCATCCCATCTTTAATAGCGGAAAGAACAGCTAAAAAGGAACAGACAATATGTATAGGTGTTACATTCCCAATAAATAGATCAGTAAAGTAAATAAATTCTTTATTTTCTAAAAGCTCTAACATAAGTGAAAGTTTTTCATTTTCTGTTACTTCCTCATAGACGTTAAAAACTTTTGAATCTATAACATTATATGACTTAAGGATTTTTAGAAATGTTTCAAATATCACCTTAATATTTACATTTTCAAATAATTCTTCATCTGTAACAGGTAGCTTGTAATCTGACTCATTTCTTATAAATTTTACTTGCGCAGAGTTTCCACTTTCCGTTAATAAATCTGCATATTTCTTGAATTTTGAATATTCTAAAAGTTGCTCTACCAGTTCTGCCCTTGGATCCATATATTCATCATCTTCAAATTCAATTTTTTCATTAGGTAAAAGCATCTGCACTTTTATTCTAAGTAAATCTACCGCCATTCTATAAAAATCAGATAATAAATTTAATCCAACTGATTCAGCATAATTAATGTAATTTATAAATTGGGATGTAATTTCAGAAATGGGTATATCGTAAATGTTATAATCATTATTTCTGATAAGATGGAGTAATAAATCAAGTGGTCCGTCAAAAGTTTTACCAACTAGACTTAGGTGTATATTAAATTCCATTACTCAGTTTTATTCTCCGTACTGTCATCAGATTTGAACATTAATGATCGTAATTTTTTTTCAATCTCTGAAGTAATGGAAGAATTATCCTTGAGATAAGATATGACATTATCTCTTCCCTGACCAATCTTTTCTCCGTTATATGAAAACCATGAGCCTGTTTTTTCTATGATATTGTATTTTACCGCTCCATCCAGAATACCACCAACATATGAAATACCTTCATTAAAATATAAATCTAAATCAGCTTTTTTAAATGGTGGAGCAACTTTGTTTTTTACAATTTTTACTCTGACCTTATTACCAATATATTCATCAGAACCCTTGGAAATTGATTCAGTTCTTCTTACTTCCATCCTTATGGTGCTATAAAACTTGAGTGCATTTCCCCCAGTTGTAGTTTCAGGATTACCAAACATAACACCTATTTTCATTCTGATTTGATTTATAAAAATTATGGTTGTATTACTTTTTGATAAAATACCTGTAAGTTTTCTTAAAGCCTGACTCATAAGTCTAGCTTGAAGTCCCATATGGGAATCTCCCATATCACCTTCAATTTCAGCTTGAGGAGTAAGAGCAGCAACAGAATCAACAACTATAATATCTACAGCTCCACTTCTGACAAGTGATTCTGCTACTTCTAGAGCCTGCTCTCCATTATCAGGCTGAGAAATCCACAATTCATCTATATCTACTCCAATTTTTTTAGCATAAACGGGATCTAATGCATGCTCTGCATCTATAAATGCAGCTATACCTCCTATTTTTTGAGCCTGAGCTATAGCATGAAGTGCAAGTGTGGTTTTTCCTGAAGATTCAGGTCCATATATTTCTATTATCCTACCTCTCGGATATCCACCTACTCCTAAAGCTTCATCCAATAGAATTGAACCTGATGGAATAACCTGAACATTTCTGGCAACAATGCTATCTCCAAGCTTCATAATTGAACCTTTACCAAACGCTTTATCAATTTGGGCTCTTGCAACTTCTAAAGCTTCTAACTTTTGCTGTTTAATTAAATCTATATCCATCTCTTTTTCTTTTGCCATTTTTCTTCTCCTATTTGGCCATTTGTTTTAGAATAATTATAAACTACTATTTTTTATAAAAAACTTATCAACATATTCAGTTTTATTTTTTGAAGCAAAAAAAGCTGAACCTGTTACAGCTACATCTAAGTCAGTCTTTAAAACATCAGTTAGCGTATTTTCATTCACTCCACCATCAATTGACACTAAATATTGATATTTCTTGTCTTTTCTTATTTTTATAAGTTCTTTGATTTTATCCAACGTATATGGAATAATTTTTTGTCCGCCAAAACCTGGATTTACAGACATAATTAAGACTAAATCAACTATATTTAGAATTGGTTCCAATACCCATACAGGAGTAGATGGAACAATAGAAACTCCTGCTTTACATCCAGTTTTCTTTATTGAATTTATAACTCTATCTAAGTGAGTACATGCTTCATAATGAACTGTAATGGAATCACAGCCAGATTTAGAAAAATCAGAAATAAATGTTTCAGGATGTAAGACCATAAGATGTGCATCTAAAAACAAATCAGTATGAGGTCTTAAATCCCTTATAAATTTTGAGCCAAATGTAATCTGTGGTACAAAGCTACCATCCATAACATCTAGATGAATCCATGATGCACCAGATTCTTTTATTTCCTTAACTTCATTTTTGATATTACAAAAATCAGCTGATAAAACAGATGGTGCAACTATTATTTTTCTATCCATAATTGAAAATAATAAAGAAAAAAAAATTTTTAATCTATAATTCTTTGTTGTCAGATTCAATACATCATTGTAGGATTAAAGAAAAACACTTTTTAGGAGTTTATTATGAAATATGGAAGAGTATATAATTTTTCTGCAGGACCGGCTATAATGCCACTTCCAGTTCTTGAAGAAATTCAATCAGAAGTCCTTAATTACAACAACAGTGGTATGTCAGTTATGGAAATGAGTCATAGATCAACTGTTTTTTCTGAAATTCTAGCTGAATCCAAGAAAGATTTAAGAGAACTAATGAATATACCTGACAATTATACCATTTTGTACATTCAGGGTGGAGGTACTCTTCAGTTCTCAATGATTCCAATGAATCTTCTGAAAAAGGGTGAAGCAGTCTATATTGATACTGGATCATGGTCTGGTAAAGCATTAAAAGAAGCAAAAAAATTTGGCAAAATAATAACAGGTGCTTCCTCTGCTGATAAAAACTATACATATATACCTGATTGTTCTGATTTACCAATAACACCTAACACTGATTATGTTTATATCTGCGAAAATGAGACAATTAACGGTGTAAAATATAATAAATTACCCAATGTAAAAAACAGCATTTTGGTATCTGATCAATCTTCCATGTTTTTATCAGAACCTACAGATGTAGCTTCATATGGATTAATATACGGTGGAATACAAAAAAATGTAGGTCCTGCTGGAATGTCTATTGTTATAATAAGAACGGATTTAATTAGAGATGACCTAAATAATGTTCCTCTTTATTTAAATTACAAAATACACGCTGATAATGATTCAATGTACAATACTCCAAACTGTTGGGCCATTTACTGCTGTGGAAAAGTATTTAAATATCTGAAAAAACTAGGCGGTCTAGAAAAAGTAAAACAAAACAACATAAAAAAAGCAAATATTCTTTATGAATACTTAGATAGCTCAAAACTGTTTAAAGGAACTGCAGAGAAAAATTCTAGATCACTTATGAACATACCTTTTAGAACTGAGTCTGATGAACTTGATGCAAAAGTTATTAAATTAACAAAAGAAGCAGGTTTTGAAAATTTGAAAGGACATAAATCTGTAGGTGGTTTAAGAGCATCTATTTATAATGCCATGCCTATTGAAGGAGTTGAAGCTTTAGTAGATTGCTTAAAAAACATTGAAAAAAATATGTAACTTTTTACAAGTTATATTTTTCTTTGATTAATTTTATTTCATCTCTAAGAATAACTGCTTGTTCAAAGTTTAGATCTTTTGCGCACTTCAGCATCTCTGATTCCAGTTCTTTTACATATTTTTTTCTTTGAATTGGATCTAACAAATTATAAGATGCTTTAATTATTTGTACATCTTGCTCAGCATCCTGTAACTTGTTCTTATGCTCTGTTTCCAAAATATCCTGAACAGCTTTATTTATTGTCTTAGGAGTAATATTATGTTCCTTGTTATATTTCATTTGAATTTGACGTCTATAATTTGTTTCATTAATTGCTTCTTCCATGGCTTCACTAATTCTATCAGCATACATTATAACCCTGCCATTTGCATTACGTGCCGCTCTCCCAGCAGTTTGGATTAATGAAGTTGTGCTTCTTAAAAACCCTATTTTATCAGCATCCAAGATAGCAACCAATGCAACTTCTGGAAGATCCAGCCCCTCTCTCAGCAAATTTATTCCTACTAAAACATCAAAATCTCCATTCCTTAAATCTCTTAAAATTTCTACCCTCTTAATTGTATCTATATCTGAGTGCAAGTACTTTACTCTAACACCTTTATTAGCAAAAAAATCAGAAATATCCTCAGCCATCCTTTTAGTAAGAGTTGTTACTAAAACTCTTTCACCATTACTAGAACATTTTTTTATTTCACCATATAAATTCTCAATCTGTCCTTCTGAAGGTAAAACTTTTATTTCTGGATCAAGTAAACCAGTAGGTCTAATAACCTGTTCAACAATTTGACTTGAACACGCTTTTTCTGTTTTCCCTGGAGTTGCAGATACAAATATTCTCTGTCCTGCCACCTTGTCAAATTCCTCATATTTTAAAGGTCTATTATCTAAGGCAGATGGTAATCTAAAACCATATTTAACCAAATTTTCTTTTCTAGAATGATCACCTTGGTACATGGCAGATATCTGAGGTAAAGTTACATGACTTTCATCTATAAAAGTTAAAAAATCTGGTTGGAAATAATCTAATAAAACAGCAGGTCTCTCTCCAGGAGCTCTATCAGATAAAGGTCTTGAATAATTTTCAATACCTGGACAATATCCTATTTCTTGAAGCAATTCTAAATCATATTCTACTCTAGTTTTAATTCTTTCAGCTTCTAATGGCCTACCAGTATTCATAAAAAGAGAATACTGATCTTCCATTTCTTTTCTTATAGCATCTAAGGCAGACATAACCTGTTCTTTAGGCATGACAAATTGTTTAGCAGGATACAAAGTAAAGAACTCTTGAGTACTTTGTTTTTCTCCTGAAACTGGATCAAACCAAACCATATTTTTAATTTCATCCCAATCTAATTCTATACGTATAGCAGACTGAAGGTATGGTGGCCAAATATCAATTGTATCTCCATGAACTCTAAAAATTCCTGGACTTAAAACTACATCATTTCTTTCATACTGCATTCTTGAAAGCTGTTCTAGTTCATAGACATGTTTAAATACATCTCCCACTTTATAAACATGGGTCATATCTTTAAGAGATACAGGATTTGCTAAACTATATATACATGAAACAGTAGAAACAACTATTACATCTCTTCTTTCCATAAGGCTAAATGCTGCACTCATTCTCATTCTATCAATCTCTTCATTTACATCTGCATCTTTTTCAATATATAAATCTTTTCCTGGAACATATGCTTCAGGCTGATAATAATCATATGTAGAAACAAAATACTCTACCCTATTTTCTGGAAAGAAACTTTTAAATTCCCTATACAACTGTGCAGAAAGAGTTTTATTATGTGACAATATTAAAGTTGGACGCTGAACTTTTTCTATAATTTTAGCCATAGTAAAAGTCTTGCCACTACCTGTAACGCCTTTTAATGTCTGAAATCTATCACCTCTAACTACTCCTTCTGCTAATTTTTCTGCTGCTTTTAACTGTTCATCAGAAGGAAGAAAATGAGAAAAAACTTTAAATGGTCTATCTATCCATTTAACATCACCATGAACATTTATAATCTGCTCCCCACCCCAACTCAAATCTACCTTTATCTTTTCTTTTTCCATTTTTAAATCTCTTTATTGCTTTATATAATTACATTTGAAATTAACTCTTCTGTCCTAGAAACCAGCTCTATTTTTAATTTTACATTTGAACCATTCCTATTAACAGTAACATCAACAAAATCTCCTACATTAGAAGAACTCAAAATATTAAATAAATCATCAAAAGTTTTAACATCAATCCCATTTACAGAAGTAATAATATCTCCACCCAATTTAATCTGATAAGATCCATATTCAACAATTTTATTACCACCTTTCAGACCCGCTGAATAAGCTTTACCATTTGGAACTACACTGCTAACCAAAATACCATTTTTCACTTTCAACGAACCAAAATCCACTATATTTTTATTAAGTTGAACTCCATAAAAATCAATCCAGCCTCTATTTATCAAACCATTTTTTTTCAGTACATCAACAGTTTCTGATACTACATTGGAAGATAAACAAAAATTTAGAGAATTATTTTGTTCAGATGATCTATATATTGAAGATGCCATACCTATAACTTCTCCTGATGTGTTTAATAATGGACCACCTGAATTACCAAAACTTATAATAGCATCTGTTTGAATCATCCCCATAACTACATTACCTTTCAAATCTCTTACTTGCCTTCCTAAAGCAGAAATAATACCTTTAGATATAGATCCAGTATAACCAAAAGGATTACCAATAATATACACAGACTGACCAACATATAGATCTTCTGAAGATGAAAAATTTAAATAACTAAAAATTCTTTCTGAATTTACCTTTAAAACAGCCACATCATTTTCTTCATCATATCCTATAATCTGAGCAGAATACTCTTCCCCATCTGAGGTAACAACTGTAATATTGTTCAACGATTGAATTACATGGTAATTTGTACAAATTAATCCGTCTTCAGAAATAAAAAAACCACTCCCTGTTCTTGAATTATTATCAGAAATATAGACTATTGCTTGGTTACATTTATTATATACATAAATGTTATTAAGTTCTTCTTCTGATAGTTTCCATGATGGCTGATTATGATTATATAATGGAGTAAATTCATTTTTGTAATAAAGATCTTCTATAGGAATTCCCACAAGTTCAAGTAAACCCTTTTCTCCATTTTGATCTAAGTATTCCGTTAAAATATCTTTTAAATCTTCTATTCTTTTTTTAGCTTCATACCTTCTTGTTAAATTTATAAGAAATAAGATAAAAACAATAAAAACTATAATACATACGCTTAAAAAAATAATTTTTATAATTTTATTTAAGCCATTCATTCATAACCTCATCCATTGTTGGTGGTTTAACACCTTCATATAGCGTATTTAATGATGCTGCTGTATTTGCAAATGAAAGTGCCTTTTTACAGTCTTTTATTTTCAAATTAGCATGAAGTAAATCTTCTGCCTTTAAATAAGAAAGAACGGCTGCATTAAAAACATCTCCACACCCTACACTACTTTTAAAGCCATTCATCTTAATCACTTTTTCACTGCAAATTTTTTCTTGTTTTATATACCATGAACTATCATTATCACCACATGTGTATAAAAAATTGTGGTTTATTAAGTTTAAAAAATCTTTTAAATCTATTTTTAAATTGTACAAATCTTCATGACTTGCATGAATAAAATGTGCTCTATTAATTAAAGGTATAATTTTTTCAAAATAAACATCCATATTTTTTATGACACTTAGTCTGATGTTTAAATCTAAATAAAAAAGTGATTTACTATAAGAATTTAAAACAGAAATAAGGTTATTAATTGAGTTTTCATCTGTAATATAAACAGAACCTGAAATTATTACATCTATGTTAGAGTGTACACTTAATGCAGTAAGAAGGTTATCCAATTTCAGATCAAATACAGAAGTATTTTCATACTGTATAGAATATTTAGGTGGTTCAGTATTATTATCCACATGGGAAATCATACTTTTCTTTTCTGAATTACATAACAATGGATCAAAAATCACAAAAGAATTAATTAGAAAATCTACTATTTTTTTTCCATAGCTATCAGTAGATATTTCACCAAAAAATGCACTACTATTATTCAAACATGCTAATGCATAAGCAGTGTTTAACGGACCTCCACCAATATAAGTTTTTACCTCATTACCAGTTTTAACTGAATCTATAAGTGCTTCTCCAATTGAAACAAACATGCTTAAAGTATATCATAACTAAGTGACCAATTTAAATAACCTAAGGAGATATTAATGGCTGAAACTATTAATTTTATTGAAAAAATCATCATTGATGATTTAGAAAAAGGACGTATCAAAAACAACAAGATTGTAACCAGATTTCCTCCAGAGCCAAATGGATATCTTCATATAGGGCATATTAAATCTATATGCCTTAATTTTGGTCTTGCAAAGAAATATAATGGAGTATGCCATCTTAGATTTGATGATACCAATCCTGAAAAAGAAGATAAGGAATATATAGAATCTATAAAATCAAATATTAAGTGGCTTGGTTTTGACTGGGGTAAAAATGAATACTATGCATCAGATTACTATGACAAACTTTACTCTATTGCTGTTCATTTAATTGAAAAAGGACTTGCATATGTTGATGGTCAAACTCCAGAAGAAGTAAAAGCTAATAGAGGTACTTTAACTGAACCTGGTATTAACAGCCCAGATAGAGATAGATCTGTTAGTGAAAATTTAAGACTATTTAACGAAATGAAAGAGGGCCTACATCCAGAAGGTAAATATCTTTTAAGAGCAAAACTTGATATGAGTAGTCCTAATATAAACATGAGAGACCCAGCTTTATATAGAATCAAATATGCTGTTCATCCTAGAACAGGAGATAAGTGGTGTATTTATCCAATGTATGATTTTACACATCCCATAAGTGATGCTATTGAAGGGATAACCCATTCCTTATGCACTTTGGAATTTGAAGATCACAGACCAGCGTATGATTGGGCATGTTCAATTGATGAAATAGAACACACTCCTCATCAATATGAGTTTGCCAGACTTAATATTTCATACACTGTTATGAGTAAAAGGAAGCTATTAAATTTGGTAAAATTAGGTTTGGTTTCTGGTTGGGATGATCCTAGAATGCCTACTATAAGTGGAATAATCAGAAGAGGATATTCTCCTGAATCCATGATTGATTTTATTAATAAAATTGGTATAGCTAAAGTTGAATCTGTTGTAGATTTTTCACTTATGGAATTCTGTGTTAGAGATGATTTAAATAAACGAGCTACTCGTATTATGGCAGTGCTTGATCCCGTTAAATTAATTATTGATAACTATCCAGAAGATAAAACTGAATACTTTGAGTTAACTGATAATCCAGAAGATCCTGATTCAGAAAAACACTTAATATCATTTTCAAGAGAATTGTTTATTGAAAGAGAAGATTTTATGGAAGAGCCAATAAAAGGATATCATAGACTATATATTGGTAATGAAGTTAGACTTAAATCCGCTTACTACGTTACTGCAATAAGTATAAAAAAAGATACAGATGGAAAAATAACTGAAATTCATGCTCTATATGACCCAGAATCAAGAGGTGGGGAAACACCTGATAAAAGAAAAGTTAAAGGAACAAGCCATTGGGTGAATGCCAAAGATTCTTTAAATGCAGAAATCAGGCTTTATGATAAACTTTTTAAAAATCCAAATCCTGGAGAAAAAACAGGTAATTATTTAGATGATCTTAATGAAAACAGCTTAAAAATATTAGAGAATGCAAAAATTGAAACATTTGTAACCAAAAGTAAAAGCAAATATTTTCAATTTATAAGAAACGGTTACTTTACTCCTGATAAAGATTCAACGCCAAGTAAATTAATATATAACAGAACAGTGACACTTAAAGATAGCTGGGCAAAGATAAAAGCAAAAAACTAATATAGAAATTTATTAACAAAAACAGCTGCTAAGCCAATGTATTCTTCTTGATTATATAATTCTGAAAATAAGATTCTATTTTCATCATATTCTTGATCAAAAGATTTACAATACTCTATTAATTTATTTCTAATTATTTTATTACTAAACAGGCTCCCCTCTAAAATAATATATTTAGGGAAAAACAAAACACCAGAATTAACAATAGTTCTAGCTAATAAAGAAATAATTTCATCAATTCTTTTTTTAGTTTCTAAATTTGAATTTAAATAATCAGATTCAAAAGTATCCGGATTAAAATTCATAATATTTCTAAGAGCAGTATATGAAATTTTGGTTTCCAGACATCCAGAACGTCCACACGAACACTTTTCACCATTTGAATCAACTATAACATGACCTATTTCTGCAGTTTGTCCATTGTAACCTTCATATACTTTATTATCCGTTATAAAGGCACTTCCTAATCCTGGTCCCCATTTAATTACCATGAAACTATTGCATTTTCTTCCAATACCATAAAGTAATTCAGCCAAAGATAAAGCCTTAATATTATTTTCCACTAAAACAGGAATATTTAATTCTTTCTCCAGTATATCTTTAATAGATACGCTTTTATTCCAGATACCATTTGCAAATATTGATATGCCTTTTTCTTTATCTACGTTTCCCGTTATTCCTACAGATACAGCCTTTACTTTATTTTTGTTTCTAGATGAAAGAGAATTTATAATCTCTTTAATTTCTAATATTAAAAAATTCAAATATTCTTCTGCAGCAATAGCTTTATTTGTTTTAAGTTTTTTAATGGTAAGAGCTTTACCTTGAAAATTTACCAAAGCCAATGATGTAATCTCTGGTTCAATATTAACAGTGATGACATAAGCATATTCAGGGTTAAGCTCTAATAAAATCTTTTTTCTTCCAGCTTTATGTCTAACTTCATCTGAAAGTCCAATTTCTCTTAAATAACCATCTCTTATAAGTTCAGTAGTAAGCTGAGTTACAGAGGCACCAGTTAAACCTGTAGCCTCTGCAACATCTATTCTAGAAACAGCAACAATATCATTTATATAGCTCAAAATGGCATTTTTATTCTTATTCTTAATTGTGCTCATATTCATACCATTTTTTACCATACTGATACCCTTTTATTGAAAATAATATTTATGTATTATAAAAAATTACATTGAAAAAATGAAATTGTCTAGCATTATTTTTTTAAATTAAATTATGCACAATTGATTTATGCTTTAAATTTCAAAGCATTATTTCTATTCCATAATTTTTCATATTCAAAACCAGTAACTTTTTCACATACTCTCTTTTCTTCTTCTGTACATATTGATTCATCTAACCCCTTACGTCTTTTAACTTCTCTTCTAATAATTTCAAATTCTTTTTTAGTCATAGGGAAAAAAACAGTAAACACAAGAGTTATAATTAAAAAGAATATTTGGGCAAATACATAAATATAAGCAATACCTGACTGTACATATGCAGCCTGTCTTAAACCTTCACTGGCTGCAACTTCATTATAGCCCACCAAAGCCAAAAGGATTCCTATACATGCAGAAGATAAACCTGCAGATATTTTTCTGATAAATGTTGCCATTCCTGAACAAATTCCTGGCCGTTTTATAGATGTTATTAATTCATCTATATCAGACATATCAGATAACATGGCATAAATACTTGATGAAGTTCCCGCCATAGAGAGACCAACAATAAAAGACAAAAATAAAATTATGGTAAAATTAGTTCCCTCATGTGAGAAGAAAAGCATGGTAAATACTGCAATTATCCTAATAGGAATACCTAAAATAATAGGAAATTTTTTTGAAGTTTTAGCCATTATAGGACCAAATACCATCATACCAATAAATTGAGAAATAAGAATAACAGCCATAAGAATAGTAAAATTTCCACCTTTATATGCATTTAATACATCATCTACATAATAAACTGCTAGTCCTGTTACAAAATCTGCAGCCACCTGACCAAAAACAAAGATTGCTAAGAATAAACAAAATGAACGACTTTTAAATACTGTAAATGATTGTGTAAAAGTTTCCTTAACACTAATTTTTTCAATTTTCTTATCGGATTCCCACGTACCAAAATACGTTAGCAATATAGAAAAAAGAAAGATAATACCAAATATTATGGCAACAGACAGATACTGTTTTGGATTTGTATTATCCTTAATTAGAATTGTTGGAATTAATCCTGCTAAAATAGCTCCTAATGATGAGAAAACCATGCGTACACTGGAGTATTTTGATCTCATAGTATAATCATCTATCATATCAGGAAGAAGTCCGTTATATGGAACCATTACAATAGTAAAACCGGTAGAGAAAAGCATATACATCAGAATATAGAAAATATATTGTAATCTACTTGATATTGAAGATAAAGGAATCCACATTACAAGAAATGTAATGGCTGATATAATACTACCAATTAAAATCCAAAAACGTTTAGCACCATGCTTTGACCTAGTCCTATCAGCTATATTACCCATAAGAGGATCAGTTATAGCATCCCATATTTTTCCAACTAGAGGAATAGAACCTGCCAGTGCTGTTGGCATACCTAGAGCTTTAGTCAAGAAAACTGTAAAAAAAGTACTTATTACAACAAAAGCTCCCCCACCATATATATCAGCAAATCCATAAGATATTTTAGACCATAGCTTATTTTCTTTCTCTTTAACATCTTTCTCTTTAATATCTAAATTACTCATTAACTCTCCCCTCCGTAATTTGAATTAATTCAGAAAAATAATCACTGTTTTTTCTAATAAAGACCAAAGGCTCTCCAATAGGTGATTTTAATTTATATATTCCGCCTTCATATCCTGTTTTAGAAAATAAATGCACCCAATTATCGTTTGGTAAATAAACACTTCTTTCATATGTAGATTCATCTATAATTGGAGCAACAAGTATGTCCCGTCCAAGCAAATATTCTGTCTTTTCTTCATAGGATTGTTTTTCATTATAGTGATAAAATAACGGACGCATTACAGGAGTACCTTCTTCAGAGCACATTTTAACTAGATATTTAAGGTAATTTTTAAGTTTATAATGCATATATGACATTTTGGACAAATGAGTCAATGTTTCACTATCTGCGTCAAACTGTATATTATTTTCAGGCTGATTTCCTTCATGAAGTCTAAGTAATGGAGAAAAAACATTCATTTCTTCCCAGCGCATTAGAAGTTCTTTGGTTCGTCTCATTTGCATAACTGTAGTATAACCGCCTGCATCTGAATGAGTTATTCCAAATCCACTTAATGATAGTGATAATGTTGCAGGAATAACAGAAGGTAAACCATCATCTTTGGACCAGTCCACATGCTGATCTCCTGTCCACATCATAGATGAATACTTGATTGTATCTGTAAAACCAGATCTGGTAAAAAAGAAAACTTCTGATTCTTTTTTAGTTTCATATATAGCTTCATGGTTCATTTTAGCCCAAAGAGAAGGCCATGTATTATGCATTTTTTCAGGATCTTCTCCTGAATAAAGAACACAATCAACAGGCAAATATTCTCCAAAATCTGCCATCCAGCCAGCCATACCTAGACCTATCATGTTATTTTTAATTATATTTTTATACCATTCATAAGCATCTGGATTAGTAAAATCAACCATAGCAGCAGGAAATGTAGTTATTGTTACCATATAATCTTCACCAGATTTATTTTTAACACAATAACCTCTTTCTGAAGCTACTTTATATAAATCTTTTTCTACTGCAATAAATGGATTTATATAGCCTAAGAACTTAATTCCTTTTTGATTCCATTCTTTTATCTTTTGATCCAAATTAGGATAAAGTTCCTTATCCCATTCCCAGTTCCACATTACCTGATATCCAAATGCTGTTTTTCTGCATCCGCACCAATCCTGAGACCAAACTCCACAAACCTTAATATCATACTGATTGGAAATACGTATTTTTTCCTCAATTTTATCCGTACCCCCCTGAACTGCTATAATAGTTCCATCATATAACCAATCCGGAAGTATATTCTGATGCCCTAAAAAATTTGATAATTTTTTGGATAAGCCTGTAAAATTATCAGAAAAACAAATATGCAAATCTGGTAAGTCCTGTAAATATAAAACCGTTCTATTTCCATCTCTGAAATCAAATTCTGAATATGAAGTAGTGTTAACATGAACAAAAAAAAGCTTACTAGATATAAAAGTTGGCTGTGAATAATATGTTTCATATTTAGAAAAATTAAGTATTTTATCAGGTTTTTTTCCAAAAAGTTTCCATTTAATAAGTTTTTTTGTTATTCTTAACGTATTCTGATGTTCTGCGACCCAAATTCTAACATTCTCACCTTTTAAATTTAAAATTGAATAATTCTCTCCACAACCATAAATATATTCTGAAGGATCAGCAATAATTGATATCCAATAACAATTACACACACCGTTATCAATCATTTTATTAGGAAGCATAAATATATGCATATCTGAGCCTTTAATTAATACATGAATTAAAAACTCCTCACTAGTCTTTGGATAAGAATAACGTAATATATATCCAAAATCACTTTCAGAAATTTCCTGTAAATCCAGCCAAGTTTTATTTGATATTTTCTTTTTATATTTAAAGCTACCTCTGGACATGGAAAAATCATTATCTACATGCCCTACTGCCACCTTTAAGTCTTTGATTATATTGTTTATGATATGCAAACTCCTTAAGTTTAATTAATTAAACCTTTTGAATATTACATACATTCTAAACCCAGATATTCAATAACACAAGAATTAATTTTCAGAAAATGCATCTGATATGACTGTTTTTATTTCAGGCTTTGAATCTCCATGTTTGACAAATAACATAGTAATAAAGGATAGAGATGTAAAAATAACAGCATAAGGAAAAAGTACTGTCATTTTTTTAAAACTATCCATTAAGAAACCACTAAGAAATGGAGTTATAGTCTGAGCGGCCATGGATGCAGTATAATAATACCCTGTATATTTTCCAACATCAGTTCCTGTGGCTAATTCAACAACCATAGGATAGCTGTTTACATTTATAGCAGCCCATCCAATTCCTGCTAATGCAAACATAACATTCATTATTATAGGATTGCTAAATTCATTCAAATATGAAGCAACAAAAAAAGATAAGGTAAGTACTGATATACCTATTAAAATTGTTTTTTTTCTACCTAAATGAAAAGAAATAAATCCTACAGGTATATATGCTAAAACAGCAGCTGCCTGTGCAATTATTAAAGTAGAATTATAATCTCTATTCAGAACAGCTCCGGCATAAACAGAATATTTTGATGTTACTGCATTATAACCCATAAACCAAAAAATAATTGAAATAATTAAGAAAATAAGACTTCTTTTTTCTTCTTTAGTAAGTCTTTCCTTATAATAATTCCCTGTTTGCTTTTCAGAAGATAAATTATGTAAATATTTACCAGTCTCTTCTTCCATCTCCTTTACAAACTTCTCTTCATTTACTGTTAACTTAAAAATGAATAATGCTAAAAGCATAAGTATTCCAATAGTAGAAAAATATACCAAATAACTCATAGTTAGATTTAATGATTTACCAGTAGAAAACAATATGCCCATAATAAGAACAAATATAGCACCTATGGATCCCATTAAATTTATTATTGCATTAGCTTTTGATCTTAATGGCTTAACTATAATATCTGGCATTAAAGCTACAGCTGGAGATCTGAAAGATGACATAGAAATTAAAACTAAGAGAAGGAAAACAATAAATAAAACAAGGGTACTTTTATGTTTGGACGTAATATCTGCAGCATAAGCCCTTCTGGCAGAAGTTACAAAATCAACAAAATCTGGGTTATCTACTATTTTTCCATCATTTGTATATATTTCTACTTTAATAGATTTAAATTCAGTTTCTGTAAATAATTTAATACCATTTGATTTAATTTCTTTTTCTGATAAATTATTACTTAGAGTAAATAAAACACCTGTAGAAGTACTTAAAATCTTATCTTTTTCTTCATTCCATATACTATCCATACCTCTACTGTCCATTTTTTTTAATCCATTATCATCTACAACATATTCAGTAACATAACCTAGGTTTTTTTTCTGTGAATTATCTATAAAACCAAGAATAATAAAAAAAATTACAGCACAAATAGTTCCTACCAATATAAAAGGTGTTCTTTTACCAAGTTTAGTTTTTGTTCTGTCAGATATAGAACCAAAAAATGGTAATAAAAATAAGGATAAAATATTATCCAGAGCCATTATAAAACCACTCCATGTCTGATTCATTCCAAACTTATCAATCAAAATCTTAGGTATTATGTTGTCATAAGCCTGCCAAAAAAGGCAAATGAGAAAGAAAGCAAAACCTACACAAAGGACTCTTTTATAATTTAATTTCATTCCAACCTCATACTATAGATTTATCTATGAAATCTATTGAATAATCATATACATAATTCCCATTTTTTATATCTTTTAATTGTTTTATAGGAATGCTTTTTGTTTCAAACGTAAATAAATAACCATGACTATGATAAACAACTTTTAAAACAGTATTTCTTAGGATGTCTTTATTAAGACTGCTCTCAATTACTTTATTTATTTTTTTTTTATAATTTACTAATGAAATTGTACCGTTATCTGAAGATAAAAAAATAAAATCTTCTTCATCGGGTACAAAATCTATACTGTTTTTACAAGAAAATTCTACAAATGTTTCTTTTCTTTTATCAGCCTCAATCACATCTTTAGAACCAGATAAATATACTGGAATATCCAATTTTTTTTTACCGATATATAGTGATATATCTAATTGAATTGGCTGTTCAGATTCTGAGCGTATAAGACTTTGATCTTTTTTAAATTCAACATATTGAATAACATATTTATATAATGAATCAATACATCTTGGATCATTCATAGACATAATCATATCAAAAACAGATAATGAACCTTCAAAGGTTGAAAAAACATTTGGTAAATAACCAAAGTTAATAATATTTAATATTTCATCTGTATCATTTAATTTATACGCCTTATAAAATCTATCCCATTTTTCTTTTTCCAATACAAAATAATCTTCAGTAGTATCTATCAGCAGAAGAGAAAAAACAGAAAAAACTGAAAAAAGAAATATAAAAACAATAAATAAAAATTTTTTCATAGTTAAAGAAAAAATATAAATGTTTTAAAACCTGAACCTGTTAAATAAATTTCATTATATTTTTTATCAAATTTATTAATAACAAAACTTAACTGGTATAAATTTGAAGCGCTATACGAATTATTAGATAAAGTAAAAACCTCACCAACACCATCATAGGAAAAATATTGATCTATAATATCTTTTGTTAATCCAAATAAATAATAATCAGATGTTTTATTATTTGCTTGAGAAAAAGCCTCTCTTAAACAATCAATATAAACCTTTGTAAATGGAACTTTTAGAATACTTCTAGTAGCCTTATCAATATTCCCTTCTCCACTTTTTATAAATTCATTAACAAAATTCTGTCCAAAATTATTTTTTACATAAATAAAGAACAAAGGTCCTAATGAATAATCCAATAAATTCACAGACGTTTCATTTTGAGTTTCTAAATATGGATAAAATGTTTTACTTTTATTAAGCATAAAAGACATCTGACCTGAAAAATTAATTATATTTGAATCTTTTAAAGTATAGAAAGCCGCAGTATTAGCTAAACCTTCAAGTAAAAAACTACTTCCATGTATAGTTGTATTATATTGTTGTACCCAATATGCATCTTGTAAATAATGCATATATTCATGGGAAAGCGTAGTCATGAAGGTCTGAGCACATTTTTCAACAGAGTAATTAAGCTTATAATAACATGGAACTATAAATCTTGCATTTACAAAAAACATGTCAGATTGATTTGAACTAGTATTATTTGATAAGTTATTTGTAATATACATTCCAGCAGTTCCAGATATCCCTGCTCCAGATAAATTAACTGTACCCTCACCAAAATCTATAACTACAATTCTAAAAAATCCATCTCCATCATAATCCCAAGCTTTAATATCAAAAATTCTTTCTTCTTTAGCTAGATAGTTTTTTTTCAATTCCTTTATTAAAGCTGTTTTAAATTCTGCATAAAATTCTTCAGGTGAAAGCTTACCAATACCAATATAAGAAGTATCAACAAATGATTCTGTTTTAAGTTTTTCATTAATATAAAATCTAGTTTTACTTATATTTTCATCAAACCAAAAAGTTAATGGATTATTATCTTTAAAATTACCTTTTAAATATAACGTATCTGATGCTTTTACTTCTATTAATTCATTAAATATATTTTCATCTAAACTTTTAGAAGTAGAATTACTGGAATTAAAATAATCTAACGGCTCAGAGGCATTTAATGTAAATGAACCAGTTTTTACAGAAGAGGGGTCATATTCATCATCATATATACTTGGAGCGTATATAGTTAAACTATACATGCCTTTATTCTTATCATACTCAGGAATATTAACTATTTTTTCATATATTCTTTTATAATGACAAACAGAACATTCTTTAATATATTTTCCACTTCCATCAACTTCATAAGAATTATAATACATATGAGACTCTTCACTAGTACGATTTCCATCTTCATCTATAAGCCAATGGTTCTTACTATCAGATTCATATGCCCCTTCTGAATCAACAACTTCAACAGCTGTATCTTTTGATTCTATACCTGTATCAATAATAAAATTACATGAGCAAAATAATAATAAAAATAATAAAAATAAAACTAGAATTTCCTTTTTTAAACTTTTTGACATCTATTAGATAATAAAAAATTTGAAGAAATAAATCAATAAAAAAAGCTACCAGTTAATCACCTGGTAGCTCCTATAAGAAGGATTATAGTTTATATTACCGTTATTCTTCCTTCTGTATTAGCATACTGTTGACCTATGACTCCACCTAACTCTTCCTGTACGTAAAGCATTATTACTTCATCCAATGGTAATCCAGTATCAAACTGATCAACTGCATTTCCAAATACATAATATGTATCTCCGCCTGCAGATATAAAGTTATTTGTTATAACAGCATATCTAGCATTCACATCAAAAGGTTGACCATTTATATCCTGTATTGAAACACGCCTTATTGAAGCTGGACCATAGTACACAGAATTAGGATAGGTTGTTAAATTTGCATCATACCCAACAGAAGTATCTACGGTAAACCTAATTCCAGAAACCTGTGGAAAAGCACCTGAAGCTACAGGTGTAGCATATGTTGAAGCTTCTAATGCTTCCAGCAATTCAGCACCTGTTACATAAATAACTGTTACTGTATTTCCAAATGGTAACACCATATTTACATCATTTTTAGTTACATCTCCAGTTGTAATTCCAGCACGGATTCCTCCACCGTTTGTTATAGCCACTACATTTTCTGCTGGTACAGTCAAACTATCTCCATCTTTTGTAATATACCATTTCATTGCATCTGTAATTAAATCTCCTAAATTTGTTTCCTGAGTTCTGTTTCCTGGATCTCTATTACCATTAAGTTCTACCTGTGAAGTAGCAAAAACTTGTCCATACTCTTCTTTTACAATATTTATTAAATTCTGAGCAACGGAAAGAGTTTCAGGATCTTTTTCAAGATCTTTTTCAAGCGCCTCTGTAGAAATCAAATAATGAGATTCAATCTTTTTGGTAAGATTATCTACAACTACAACTCCAATATATTTAAAAGCTGTTCCAGTTGACTGTATAGGTTCTCCATGTGGTCCTTCTTCCATAACTGTATGACTGTGTCCATCTAACAACAAATCAAAGCCATTAGTATTAGCATATAAATCATAAGAAGTATATGGTTCTGAACTAGAATTAACACCTAAATGAGTTAGACCAATAATTATATTAGCACCCTGAGCTTTCAGTGTATCTATTGATTCCTGAGAGACCTGATAAAAATCATTACCAGACAGGAAATGTAGTCCTTTAATCAAAGCAGGATTAACCTTGGTCCAGGTTTCTGGAGTTTCTACCCCTACAAAACCTATCTTAAGGCCATATCCACAATCAACAACAACTGCAGGATAAAATAAAGTATTAAAATCTGCATCCAGAACATCATTACATAATACCATAAAATTAGCCCTGTTTAAATTTGACTGTAACTGCTCATAACCATAATCAAATTCATGGTTACCAAGAGTAGCTAAGTCATAGCCAGCTGCATTCATCATGGTTACTGCATTAAGACCCCTTGATGTACTGACATACGTTGTTCCCTGACTGTAGTCCCCAGCATCAACTACAAACACGTTAGCTCCTAGTTCTTCAAATTGTGATCTTAGAGCAGGGATATATGCATATCCTTCTAAAGCTCCATGAACATCATTAGTATGGAGAATAACTGTTTTAGCTATATACGGCTTATCACTTCTTTCAACTACTGTCTGCGCAAATACAGTAGAAATAAAAAGCAGTGATAGAATTAAAACACTAAGAATCTTTTTATTTTTCATTAAGACTCTCCTCCTTAATGTGAGATGAGAACAATATTACAACAGATTTTCAATTTATGAAAGATAATAATATTTTTTCTTGTAAAATAATCATAGGCTCTGTGGCCTGATTTGTATTGTGATCATAACCATACAAATGTAAAACTCCATGAACTATTAATCTTAATAATTCTTTTTCTGGTTCTTCACTATAATCTAGAGCATTCTGATTACATATTTTAGGGCAGATAATAATATCTCCTAAATATCTTAAATGTTTTATTCCAACAATAAAATCATCACCTTCAAACGGAAAACTAAGCACATCTGTAGGCTCATTTATATTTCTATACTGATTATTCAAAGTTTTGATTGTATTTGAATCAGAAAATATAACACTTATTTCACAATTTTTTATTTTTAAATAATCACATATAAAATCAAGAAATTTTTTGACTTTCCCCAGATTAATTATATCATTAAATTCAAGTTCTGTTTTAGTATCAATGGAAATATTATACTTATTTGACATTCTTTTCCTCATCAGGATAGACAATTCTGGAATGATTCTGTGCTGAAAGAGTAGATAAAAATGATTTACTTATTATAGCCAAATCATTTATTGTAAGATTGCTATTATCAAGTTGACCAGCTTCAAACATGTTCATTATAGTTTTAGAAATCATTTTTTGATATTTTATTAAATTTGGCTCAGATATAGATCTAGCTGTAGCTTCAACAGAATCTGCTAATGAAACAATTGCACATTCTTTTGTATTTGGAATTTCTGCATTATATCTATAATCTTCCTCTGAAACTGTTTCATTATTAGCGTTTCCATCTTTTTGAATTTCATTTTTGGCTTCATGGTAAAAATATCTTATAATACTTGTACCATGGTGATTTGCAATTATATCAATTACCTCTTCTGGCAACCTTGCTACTCTACCCATTTCTGCCCCGCTTTTAACATGGTTTTTTATTATTGAGGCTGATAAGGCAGGATTTAAAATATCATGCTTGTTCTCTCCTGTCTGATTTTCTGTATAATAATCAGGATGCTCCATCTTTCCGACATCATGATATAATGCACCAACCTTAGCTAATAAAGCATTAGCAGAAATTTCTTTAGCAGCCTGATAAGCAAGTTCTGAAACTGAAACACTGTGAGTATATGTTCCTGGAGCCACGGTTTTTAATCTTATTAAAAGTTTATTATCCGTTGAGGCTAATTCATACAATCTGAAAACTGTTGGTAAGTTCAAAATTTCTTCTAAAAGAGGCATTAAAACAGATATTAAAAGCATAGAAGCCGAGATATTTAAAAATACGCTTAGTGTAACATAAAAAAGTGAACTAAAGGAAACAGCACTTATAAACATAAATAATATAGTTTCAAGAATAATAAAAACAGTTGTTAGTGCCCACTGAATAATCATGGCAGTTCTTTTATTAAAAACCGTAACCAAAAAAACAGAGCTGATTCCAGTTATAAGTAAATAAAAGAAACCAACAATATCAGTATTAGAAATTAGAGTCAAAGATACTGAAGTTACAACAGAAGTAATGATACCGAAACTTTTTTTATTAAGCATCATAGTTATTAGAATTGGCATAAAACACGCAGGCAGTATTGATAAGTCATAGCTTATATAATTGTAATTAATTAATCTTAACGAAAAATATGATAAAAAGCATGAAAGAGAAATACCTACAGTCAAAATAACAAAATAATATGTAAAATGCTTAATGTTATAATTCTCTTTTGAGCCAAATATTAAAAATTCATAAAATAATAATGAAAAACCTAAAATACATAAAATTGCAGTACTTAACGTATCATTTAAACTAACAACCTTTTGAATACTCAATAAATTCAACAGATCAAGCATATCAGATGTTATAATCTGATCTTTATTAATAATTTTATCTCCTCTATTAAAATGTAAGACTACAGGTGTTGTAATATCTGAAGCATAAGATTTTCTTTCAGCTGTAATCAAACTATCATAAAAAACATTCTGCTTAATAAAATTCCTAGTTATTTCGTGTATTTGGTAGATTTGTATATTATCCAAAATATCTGAATATGCTTTTATACTATCAGAAATAAATGACTCAAACGTCTTATCAGTTAGAATAATATCATCTATATCAACAATTACTTCACCTGAATTATCTGACAAGAATGAAGAAGATGTGTTAATTTGATTATATCCTTGAGCTAAAACCATACTTATTTCGTCTGAATTATAAAAACCAATATTACAGGCTTTACTTATAATCTCTGAAGAAATATCTAACACCAGATTTGAATACATGGAAATGTTTTGAATAGAAATATTTTTTCCAACTTGATTATATGCATGAGGATAATTTTTGTTTTCAACAAAAGTTCTAAACATATCAAAAGATGAAATAATCTGAAGAGATGTTGATACTGAATATGAAAAATATGGTAGAATCTTTTTTTTATTTTCTTCTTTCAATTGAGTTGTTGCATTTTTATCTATTATATCAGTAGTAAAATTTACAGACACATCTACATCTGAAATTTGTCCTACTTTAAATTCTGTCAAATACTTTTTGAATGGCTGCAAAGTCTGCAACTGCAGTAAAACTCTAACAGCTACAACAGAAACAGTAATTATCAAAACACATATAATTAAAATTTTTATTAAGCTATTTTTGTTATGATTGGTATGCATCTAGAATCCTTTGAACAATACGCGATCTTACAGTATCTTTACTTGAAAATTCAATAAAGTTAATTCCCTCTATATTTTGCAATCTTTTAATAGCATCATACAAACCACTTTTATCTTTATTTGTTAAATCTGTTTGAGTTAAATCCCCTGTAATAACTGCTGTGCTATTCTCACCAATTCTAGTCAAAAACATCTTCATTTGCGTAACAATAGTATTCTGAGCTTCATCTAAGATGATAAAAGCATTATTTAAACTTCTACCCCTCATGTATGCCAAGGGAATTATTTCTATCTGGTTATTATCAATATACCTATGAATAACATTTGAAGGTAAGAAAAACTCTAAACTATCATAAAATGGTCTTAAATAAGGATCTAATTTTTGTGTTAAGTCTCCAGGTAAAAAACCCAAATTTTCACCTGCTTCCACCACAGGTCTAGTAAAAACAATTTTTTGAATCTTGTTTTGTAACAATTCCGCTAATGCATAACTCACCGCTAAAAAAGTTTTACCTGTACCCGCAGGTCCATATGAAAAAACAATACTTGAAGTTTTTAATGAAGATATAAACAAACTTTGATTTTTTGTTTTTGGATAAATACACTTATTACCAACATTTAAACAAATATCTTCCATTTTTTCAGAAGAATCTATGATTCTTTTGTATTCCATATAAATATCAGATTCTAGGATACTATCTTTAAGCAAAGAAATAACCTGCAATCTTTGTAATAAATCTATTAATATCTGTGTTTTAGACATGTCGTCTGAAATGAGTAAAACAACATCTCCTCTAAGCCCTAATTTAACAGACAATAAATCTTCTATATAAGAAATATTTTTATCATTAACACCACATACAAGAGTCAGAGATTTTAAATCTTTAAACTTAAAGATCTCTGTCATTATAACTTCTCCCAAATGATTTTATCATTGTTTTCTGACCTTCTAATCTGAGATTTAAGCTCTGGTATGTCGTTCCATCTTATTAAAGCTGTAAATTCTGGTTGCCATTTAATTTTTCCGCTAGTATTTACAGCTTTACCAGTTGAAGTAAGTGTTAATGTCCAGTCATTCATATAATGAATCAGACTTATTGAATAAGAATCCATAATGAAAGATGATTGTTTGTTTCCATTTTTAAAAATGTCAAAAGATTTCCAAAAATCATTAAACATAAGTCCAAAATTAAACTTATCATCTTCATAATATCTGTAAAAACTGTTATTTGCCGAAACCAAAGAAATCTTTAAATCAAGTAATTCTGAAATTGCAAATTCAAAGCTAAAACTAAATTTTAAACTAGAATTATATTTTGATTGAAAATCATATATAAACTGCAAACCAGCTGAACCCGTTAACCCTATTCTATCTCTCCAAAAAAAGAATTCGGGTGCTGTATATTTTAAAGCTAATTTCAACTTATCCGGAGTGAAATTTTTATCTTTAAATGAAATGGAAAGAGAATTGTCCTTAGAACTATTTTTGCTATATGAAACTTCAAGCAAAAAGGACTGTAATTCAAATTTATCCTTCACTTTCATTTCTTGTGTAAATTTTAAAAATCTAGATTCTAAAAAACTTAATTCCAAACGTTCATTTGAAGAATATTTTGAATTTATACTACCAAAATCATATGAATTATTGAAGCTAAAATTCATGTAATCATTTTTATAAGAAAAATTTAATGAAGCAACCCCCTTTTTGAATATCTGATTATCCGTTAAATAGAAAGGTACTGATACATAAAAAGAATATCCATACATTGAAAAACCTAAATTAGGAGTAATTATTGTATCCAACGGTGGCAATACTGCATTTAGACCTAGAGTAAAATTCCATATCTTTTTCTTAAAATCCACACTGTGAATTGTTATATCTTTTTTATCCCAATCAACTAAATGTGATTGATTGTTAACATAATCCGATAATAATGAACGTGTCTGGTTAAAAGTATAAATATTAAATTTTAGTTTGTATGTTAAACCTAGAAAATTACTCCCCATTTCAAATTCAGACTTTATTGTTAATTTCTGATCAGAATTCACGGTATCCTTTTTATAGGTATAATCTGGAGTAATTTTTTCACTTAACAAAAAGTAATTATCAGGTAAAGTTAAATTAAAATCTATTAAGCCTGATGTTTTTGATTCAAGACTACTAAACGTAAATTTAGATTTATATATATTATCTAAGGTCTGCTTAAAATCATATTTTAATGTAATTTGACCATTAGTAGAATTTTCAGTAGGTTTATTATAAGAAAAAGAATAAAAATCAGGTCTGTTACTTTCATTTGAAATAGTTGAAGATGCTTCTGAAGTAATTTCTGTTGTATCTGAATTAGAATTACTTGAACTGATTTGATTGATATTATCTTGTTCAATAACAAAAGAATTAGCTAAATCACTTGAATATATATTTTTCTCTTCTTTAGTTGTTTTTTTATTACTGTTTAGCGTTTTAGAAACAAACGTACCATTAGATGTAAAAGATATAGAAGGTAACAAAGCTTCTGATACACGATTACTAATTTTTTCTCTTTGCTTTAAACTAGTTTGTGGAACCATTAGTTCTATATATGATTCGGCTGTTTTTAAATTAAAATTATATGCACCAACAGATTTACTCCATGAGGCAGAAAGCAAAAGTTTTATCTTTTCATTACTATTAAATTTTGTTGGAAAATATTGTGTTCCTCCTAAAACAGAATCCAAACCAAAAACTGTATTCCTATTCAAAAAGTCAGATGCAACAGTCTTGTCACTTAAAATAGGAATATCTAAGTTAAGTTTCAAACCTTTGTAAGAATAACCAAGATTAAGTCTAAAATAATACCTAAATGAACTACTGGCAAGAAAAGAAGACATATGTTTATATGCTACTAAACCAGTTGCTGAAAGTGTAAACGCTTTATTGAATAAAACATTTTTTGTATCAAAACCAAAATCCACTCCAACATTTGAATATATATCTAAAAATGCAGCTAAATAACTTCCAGAATCTCTTGCCCATTTTTCTAAAGAACTTAATTCCTCACCTTCCTTTATGTTTCTATAGATAATTCCATCTCTAATTTGTTCCTGACCATCAGAACTGGATAATAGGCTAAATAAAGAAGCAGGAACTAAATCACTTACACTATCTCCATTTGAATTAGAGGATGAATTTGATGTAGATGATGAAGAAGTTGAAGAATTTGTTTTAGGGGTTCCAGAAATTCCTAAATTTGGATATTTTCCATATATTTCAGTTGTTGTATTAATAAAACTACCTTTAGAGCTGTCAAAACCTATGGCTGGGTTAAATGATAGTTTTGTACTTGGATAAAAGAAGACAGGAAAATAAAATAACGGAACTCTACCTATTTTTATTACAGCATTTTCAAAAAATAAATCAGATTCCACTAAAGCTAATCTATCTGCTTCAACACTCCAATAAGGATCATCTTCCTGAGTTGCTATCTTACCTTCAGTATAAAAAATAATATTTTTACTTCCTTCATATGAAATAGAATCTCCTGAAGAAAAAAACTTTATATTCTTTCCATCAGCATTCTTTCTATCTGTAGAGCTTTTACCTATAAAAACTAAAACATCTAATTCATCCCAATTTAAACTTATAGCATCTCCAGAAAAAGTAGAATTTTCTCCTTCCTTTAAGACAACACTACCTAATGCATTTAAATTTTTATTTGGGAAATCAATTATCACCTTATCAGCAGAAAGCACTCTTTTAACAGAATTCTCATTTTCATCTACTACCGTAAAATCAAGTTCTACTTTTCCACCAAGTTCTATTATATCTTCTGTTTTTTCAAGATATTCTGCATTTACAACTTTTACTGAATATGAATCTGCATATACAGACATGAGTGATAATAAAAATAAAAATAAAATAAAAAATTTTTTCATAAATATTATAAATATTTCAAGTATTGTAATTATTCTAGCTTAAAACCTGTCTTAAATAATAACCTGTATATGAATCTTTGGAAAGAGCAACATCTTCAGGAGTTCCTTCTGCTACAATATGCCCTCCTCCATCTCCTCCTTCTGGACCTAAATCTATAACATAATCCGCCATTTTTATTACATCTAAATTATGTTCAATAAGAATAACGGTATTTCCTTTATCAACAAGTTTATTTAAAACATCCATTAAATGTTTTATATCGTCAAAATGAAGCCCTGTAGTTGGTTCATCTAAGATATACAAGGTATTACCAGTACCTATTTTACTAAGCTCTAAAGATAATTTAATTCTTTGGGCTTCTCCTCCTGAAAGAGTAAGTGCACTCTGCCCTAGCTTAATATATCCTAAACCTACATCAGCTAAAGTCTGAAGCTTTCTTTTAAGAGGTGGATAGGATTCAAAAAAGACTAAAGCTTCTTCTACTGTCATATCTAAAACATCACTTATACTCTTCCCCTTATATTTTACAGCTAAAGTTTCTTTATTGTATCTTTTACCATGGCAAACATCACACAAGACATAAACATCAGGTAAAAAATTCATTTCTATTTTAATTTTTCCATCTCCTTGACAATTTTCACATCTTCCACCTGGTACATTAAATGAGAACCTGCCACTGGTATAACCTCTTGCCCTACTTTCAGGTAAACTTGCAAAAATGTCCCTTATTTGTGTATATAAACCAACATAAGTTGCTGGATTAGATCTAGGAGTTCTTCCTATTGGGCTTTGATCAATTTGTATAATTTTATCTATATACTTTAAGCCAAGAACTTCTTTACAGTATATTGGTCCATTTGTATTATACAATTTTTGTTTGATTGCAGGTGTCAATACTTGATTTAATACTGTGCTTTTCCCACTGCCAGATACTCCAGTTAAAGCAATTAATTTTCCTAGTGGAAAACTAAAATCAACATTATTTACATTATTCTTATCAACACCAATAAGTTTAATATATTTACCATTACCTTTTCTTCTTTTATCTGGAAATTTTATCTGTAATTTACCAGAAAGATATAAACCTGTTAAACTTTTTTCATTATTAATAATCTGTCTTGGCGTCCCTTGAGCTACAATATATCCACCATTTTCTCCCGCCCCAGGACCAATATCTACTACATAATCAGCACTAAGTATAGTCTCACTATCATGTTCAACAACAATTACTGTATTTCCTAAATCTCTAAGTTCCTTTAATGTTTGTATCAATTTTCTATTGTCACGCTGATGAAGACCTATTGAAGGCTCGTCTAAAACATAAAGAACACCACTTAATGCAGAACCTATCTGTGTAGCTAATCTTATTCTTTGAGACTCGCCGCCACTCAGTGTTCCTGAACTTCTATTAATATTTAAATAATCTAGACCAACATTATTTAAAAAATTTAGTCTTGCTCTAATTTCTTTTAAAATTGGTTCACTGATTATTTTTTTTGTTTTTGACAACTCTATATTATTAAAAAAATCAAGACTATTTTTTACATTTAATGCAGAAACTTGATTTATATTTTTTCCAGAAATATATACAGATAAAGCTTCTTTTTTTAATCTTTCACCTTTACATAGCGGACATATTAATTCTGATTGAAAAGATGAAATCCATGTTTTTACAGAAATACTGTCAGTCTGTTCAAATCTACGCTTTAAATCATTTATTAATCCATACCAGTGTCTATTCATGCTTAAGGAACTTGATTTATCTGAATAATCCATAGTAAATTTTTCATCTGAACCATAAAGTAGTTTATTATACTGATCTGGTGATAACTGATTGATTGGTGTATCAGAAGTAAAACCTACAGATTTAGCAAATCCTTCAAAGGAAGACCTACTCCATGAAGAAGAAGTACTCATACTAGCTATTGCTCCCTGATTGAAACTTAGAGATGAATCAGGAATAATTTTACTTATATCATATCTTGTAACATATCCTAATCCATTACATTCAGAACAAGCACCAAACGGATTATTAAATGAAAATGTTCTACTTTCTATTTCTCCAATAGAAATACCACAATACGCACAGCTGTTTTTTTCAGAATAAATTTTAGTATGCTCAGTGTCTCCTATAAATTTTACTTCTATAAGACCATCTGTCATATCTGCAGATTTTTCAATTGCTTCAGCTAAACGTAAATGATCTTCTATTCTTAATATAATTCTATCCACAACTACACTGATATTATGTTTCTTTTGTTTATCTAAAACTACTTTATCATCAACTGTAAACATATCACCGTCAATAATAAGCCTTTCATATCCCAAATTTTTTGCATCAGAAATAATTTTTTTATATTCACCTTTTCTCCCCATAACAACTGGAGCCATAATCATTACTTTATTATTAATTCCTCCTTCTGACATTATTGCATCAGCAATCTGATCTGTGGACATTTTATCAATTACTCTATTGCAATTAGGACAATGCACTTCACCAACACGTGCCCAAAGCAATCTATAGTAATCATAAATTTCTGTTATAGTTCCTACCGTAGATCTTGGGTTTTTATTTGTTGTTTTTTGCTCTATAGCTATAGCAGGGCTTAAACCTTCTATAGAATCTACCGCAGGCTTATCCAAGCGGCCTAAAAACTGTCTGGCATATGCTGATAATGATTCTACATAGCGTCTTTGACCTTCTGCAAAAATTGTATCAAAAGCAAGTGAAGATTTTCCACTACCAGACAAACCACTAATTACTATTAATTTGTTTTTTTCAAGTTCCAAATTTATATTTTTCAGATTATTTTCTGAAGCACCTCTTATGATTAATTTATCATTCATTAATAATCCTCTATCTGTTTAAGAAGTTGTTTTTTTGCATCTGTTTTATCAATTTCCGTTATAATAGACCCATCTTTATATATATAAACTTTATTTCCAATTCCACATACAGCTAAATTTGCATTTTTTGCTTCTCCAGGACCATTTACAACACATCCCATTATAGCAACAGTTATATCTTTATTAATTACAGCTAATTCAGAATATATACTATTTAAGAATTCAATAGTATTAAAACTATTTCTACCGCAAGTTGGGCAACTAATCAATCTTATACCTTTATTTCTTAATCCTAACATTCTTAAAAGTTCAGCTCCAGCTAAAACTTCATCTTCTATACTACCACTGATTGAATATCTTAAAGTATCTCCAATATGATTGGTTAAAAGGCTGGCTAAAACCCAAGTAGATCTTATGCATGATGAAATTACACCACCAGCCTCAGTCAAACCAAGATGAATTGGATAATCTGACATTTTATGAAACAACTTATTTGCCTCTATGGTTTCCTTTTCATCTGAAGATTTTAACGAAACTATTATATTATGAAAATTCATTTTTTCCATACCATCTATGTATTCTAACGCACTATTAACCATAGTATTTATAGTACCATTGTTTCCTAAAGGTAAAGATCCACTATTTAATCCAATCCTCACTGCACAATTATAATCAGAAGCTTTCTTTATTATCTCAACAGTTTTCCACCATGCTCCTATATTTCCTGGATTAATTCTAATAGCTGCCACATTACATTCAATAGCTGTTAGTGCATTTCTATAGTCATAATGTATATCCGCAATAACAGGCATAGGAGTATTTTTTACTACATATTCTAGAAGTTCTTTTTCGTTAATATTAGGAAAAGAAAACCTGATTAAATCACAACCCATAAGTTTAAGATTAATCATTCTTTCTTTAAAATTTTTATCTATATTTCTGAGAGATCTATCATACATAGTTTGAATTGTCACTGGATTATCAGCTCCAACTAAGATATTACCAACCTTGGCTAATTTACTCATAAGTTAATATTATAAAAAAAAAGCATGAACTGTAATAGTTCATGCTAAAAATAAAATTAACTAAAATTATAAATTATCTTGTACTTGCATCATACGGGATACCTTCAGCCTTAGGTGCTTTTGAATTTTTTGACGTAAGAGCTAAAACAACAAGACATATAACATATGGTAACATATTATATACAGCTGACGGCAAATTTAAGGCTTTTAAAAAGCCAAAACTAGAATATAAATTTCCTAAAGCTCTTAAAAATCCAAACAATAGTGCAGCTAACGCTATACGTTGAGGTTTCCATTGACCAAAAATCATTACAGCCAAAGCCAAGAAACCAAATCCAACAACCCCATTTTCAAATCTCCATTCACTGACACCTGCCATTATATAGCAAATACCGCCTAGGCCACCTAATGCTCCAGAAATCAAAACCCCTGCCCATCTCATCTTTAATACATTAATACCTACAGAAGCTGCTGCCTGAGGATGTTCCCCACAAGCCATTAATCGTAATCCAAACTTAGTTTTATATAAAACAATGTAAGCTAAAACTAAAATAATAATTGTAATTATCATAAACCAGTTTAATTCAAATCTGGCAAATGAAGTATCCCCATTAGCGCTAGAAACTTTAAAATTTATATTCATTATGAAATTAGATTTTGGAATATTGTACTGGACAGCAGAACTCTGACTAACAGTTCCGTTTAATGCTAAACTCTCAGCATTATTAATAGCTTTTACAATTACTGTTGAAGCTGCAGTTCCTAACATATTTAAGGCTGTTCCAATTATTGTCTGATCAGCTTTGAACTGAATAGAGGCAACACCCAAAAGTGAAGAATAAAGAACACCAATACACAATGAAACAATTAATGTAATTAGAACTATAAATATTCCAGGCATACTAGCTGGTAGTATTTTCATGGCTAGAGCTCCACCCATAGCACCCATAACCATAATACCTTCTAATCCTAAATTTATAACTCCAGAATGTTCAGAGAAACAACCACCTAAAGCAACTAATATTAAAACTGAGGCAAAAATTAATGTATACTGAATTAGTAATAAAATATTGGCTATAATCATTTCTTATCTCCCTCTATTTTGATATTCTTATTCTCTCTATTTGAAGTAACCTTACTAATAATTGAGTTTATAGTAACTTTTATAAACATAACAAAACCACAGAGATAAATAATCAAAGATGAAATCAAATCAGAAATTTGAGAACTATACATTCTCATATTTACATAACTTCCACCTAAAGTTATCTGCTCTATAAAAAAAGAGGAAAAAATGGTTCCTATTGGATGAAGTCCACCCAAAAATGTAGCAGCAATTCCATTAAACCCCATGGCAGGCACAGTAGCAGTAGAACAGTTCCAGTTTTCTATTCCAGACAAGTAATAAAACGCAGCTCCAACACCTGCCAACGCACCAGAAATTACAAGACTTAAAATAATATTAGTATTTTCCATCATACCACAATATTTGGCTGCATTTTTATTATAACCTGTAGCTTTAAGTTCATAGCCAAATTTTGTATAGTTTAAAATCACTAAAATTAAAACTGCAAGAATAATGGATAAGGGAATAGCTATAGAAGTAAAATTGTTTCCAAAAAGATTAAGTTTAGGTAATAAAGCCTGCGGTGCTTTTTCCGATAGATCAAAAGTTTCCAAAGTACGTGTATTTTTTATCACATCTGGCTGATCAAGAACTAAATTAGTCAAATAAAGCATAATCCAGTTAAGCATAATACCTGAAATTACTTCATTAACATTAAGATAAGCTTTTAATACACCAACTATAGCCGCAACTAATGCACCTGCAATAATAGCAAGCAATAGACATAAGTACCACGGTAAATGTAAAAAAATAGCACCAAACAGACAAGCACATATTCCAGCACAGTACTGACCAGATGTACCAATATTAAACAAACCAACTTTATATGAAAAAAGAACAGCAAGAGAACACATTAATAATGGAACCATCCTAACTAATGTATCTGCTAAATAATATAATTTATACGATCCTCTTTTCCATGTAAGGAAATTCCCAATAACACTTTTAATTGCATCAAAAGCACCTGAAGGATTTATTATCAATAGAACAACTAATCCCAAAACCAAACCAAGTATAATACATAATAATGATGAAATTAGTGTTTGAATCCAACTTTTTTTAAAGAAATTATTTTCCATTATATTCCATCCTTTTTGCACCTGCCATATACAATCCTAGTTCTTCTTGAGTAACTTTTTTAGGATCAAACTCTCCAACAATTTCCCCCTCATACATCACTAAAATTCTATCAGGTACATCCATAACTTCATCAAGTTCTAAAGAAACAAGAAGCACAGCCTTTCCTTTATCTCTTTGAGCTATTAAATGTTTGTGTACACCTTCTATAGCACCAACATCCAAACCTCTAGTTGGCTGAACTGCAATCAATAAGTCTGGATCTCTATCTATCTCCCTTCCAACTATAGCTTTTTGTTGGTTACCTCCAGACATAGCTCTAGCTTGAGTTATTGATCCCTGTCCACTTCTTATATCATAATTTTCTATCATTTTATCGGAATAATTACGGATAGCATCCTTTCTCATAAAACCAGTATTACAAAATTCAGGTTTATAATACGTTTGAAGAATAATATTGTTTTCTAATGAATAATCCAAAACCAAACCATGTTTATGCCTATCTTCTGGAATATGTCCCATTCCTGATTCAACTTTTTTTCTAATTGAAAGATGTGTAATATCTTTCCCCTTCAAAAAAATCTTCCCACTAGCAATAGGCTCCAGTCCAGTAATCCCATAAACCAATTCTGACTGCCCATTTCCGTCAATACCGGCTATACAAACTATTTCTCCAGCATGAACGACAAGACTTACATCATTAACAGCATTTTTCTTATGAGACTTAGATGCAACCGTCAAATGCTCCACACTAAAAACAACATCTCCTTTCTTCATCTCAGATTTTTCTACGTGAAAGTTAACATTTCTTCCAACCATCATAGCTGAGAGATCTGCAGGTGTAGTTTTTGATGTTTCAACTGTACCAATATATTTACCTTTTCTTAGGACAGAACATCTATCTGCCACTTCCATTATCTCATTTAATTTATGAGAAATGAAAAGAATGGATTTACCTTCTTTTACAAGGTTCTTCATTATTTGCATCAATTCAGAAATTTCTTGAGGAGTCAATACTGCTGTTGGTTCATCAAAAATAAGTATTTCATTATCTCTATAAAGCATCTTAAGTATTTCAGTTCTTTGTTGCATGCCTACAGTAATATCTTCAATTTTAGCATCTGGATCTACAGACAAACCGTATTTTTCTGATAAAGCTAGAACCTTTTTCCTTGCTTCATTTTTTTCAAGAAGTCCACCAAATTTTGTAGTTTCTGCTCCTAAAATAATGTTATCAAGAACAGTAAAACATTCTACCAACTTAAAATGCTGGTGAACCATTCCAATTCCTAGTGCGTTTGCATCATTTGGATCTTTAATATGAACAACATTTCCATCTTTTTTTATTACACCTTCTTCTGGTTGATACATACCAAAAAGGACACTCATAAGAGTAGATTTCCCTGCACCATTCTCACCTAAAAGTGCATGAATTTCTCCCTTTTTTAATTGAAGTGTAATATTATCATTTGCAACAATACCAGGAAAACGCTTTGTAATATTAAGCATTTCAATAGCGTACTCTGAGCTCAATTCTCTCCTCCTTAAACTGTTATCTTTATTGAGTATATACCACAATTAATCTTTTTCAAGAAAAAAAAATGCAAAAAAATTGGCTACCTTTTACAGTAGCCAAAAATTTAACTTTTTATTAAAACTTATTTAATACTTCCTTGCTGATCCCATCTTGTATTTGTGACCTTAGGAGTAACTGAGTCATCAGTTACTTTTAAAGTTCCATTTAACAATTTTCCAACTAATGTTTGATAATCAGACTGTGTGAAACCCTTACCAAACTGAGTTGAAGCCGTTGGAATCTGAACATAATTTTCCTCAACATTTGTAGAAACTAAGCCAAGTGTTTCAAGCTTACCACCATAATTAGCCCACTTACCATTTATAACTGTTTCAACCAAAGTATTATAAGTAGTAGGTCTTAATCCCTTCATAGCAGAAGTTACTGTTACACCTTTTCCATATGCACCATCAATTATTCCACTCTGATCTACGTCAACACCAATAAGTTTTCCTTTATATTTCTGAGCTGCTTCTCCTGCAGAAGTATAAATACCACCACCACATGCAAAAACAACCTGAGTACCTGCAGCATACCAACTATCCATAACAGCTGTAATATCAACATCGCCAAAGAATTGACCGCCATAAACATATTTTAATTCAATATTAATTCCAAGTTCTTTAGCTGCCTGATCAGCACCCTGTACAAAACCGTAACCATAACGAACAACAGCTGGAACAGCCATACCACCCAAGAAACCAAGTTTAGTATATCCAAGCTTAACAGCAGCATAACCTGCCATATATCCACAATACTGTTCTGCATAAACAGCTGCATAAATATTATTAGGAAGTTTATAATCACCCCAATCTCCAGCTCCAATATCAAGAGTGATAAATTTGATATCTGGATTTCTTTCAGCAGTTGCCTTTACAGCGGGAGCAAATAAGAAACCTGGAGTTACAATGTATGTATACCCATCATCAATAGCTTTTTCAATCTGAGTGATTCTAGCTTCATCTGAATCTCCTGTAGGCTTATAGTAGTTATAATCTACCTTATAATCTGTACCAAAAGCCTGAACAGCTTCCCAAGTTGTCTGATTGAAAGACTGGTCTGTAATATCACCAGAATCCGTAATCATAGCTACTTTATCTGTTTTTTTAGACTCTGCACCTGGTCCTGCAAAAACAGAAAAAAGTGCCACTGCTAGTACCATAAGTACTACAACAAATTTTTTCATAAAAAATCCTCCATATGGATAAACCATATTAAATAATTTTAAAACTAAACAAGCTAATTTGCAACTTATATTATTGCAAGTATTTACTGTAGCATTAGTAAACTAAAAACCAATGTAAACAAAGCTACTGTTTCAACAACTCCTATAGTAATAAAGTAATTTGCTGTACCTTTTCCAGTCTCACCTAGAGCATCTGCTGAAGACGCAGCCACTCTTCCTTGAAATAAAGCTGATAGACCTATTGCTAAGCCACCTAATACACCCGTGGACAAATATAAAAGCTCTCTAGTAGGATCTACATTAAAACGTGATCTAATAAACGTCATAAGTAATAATCCATAAATAGTCTGAGTTAAAGGTGCGCCCGCAAAAGCAATAAAAATAAATGGAGCTGGTTTACCATTTGAATAACATTTTTTCCAAGAACCAACAGCTGCCAAACCTGCTGCACCTGCACCAAAACAAGAACCTATAGCTGAAAAACCAAGAGCACAAACCATACCAATATAAGATAAAATCATTTTACCCCTCCATCTTTAATCCTAAACGGATCATATTCTATACCAGACCACTCCATTCCAAGCTGTCCAGAAAATTCAAGTAAATTTAATCTAACACCATGAACAACAACACTTAGCAATCCCATTACCAAATTAAGTGTATGCCCCAAAACAAAAATAACATAACCAAAAATTTTCATAAACCCATTTAAACTTAAAGCCATATCATTAAAACTTTGAGCTATAGCTAAACTTGCTAAACCAACAGCAAAAAGTCTAATATAGCTCATAATATTTCCAAAAGAACTTATTGTATTTAAAAAATTAGTGAATACACCTGCTAATCCAGCCTTTAAGCCTTGTATAAAAGATAATTTAGGATTCATACCTCCAAAAAGAGTTACAAAAACAAAACCTATTCCTACCATAATAGCAGAAATCTTTATATTAACTTCTTCCCCAATTACTAGAAGTAAGATTACAAAATACAAAGCAACTATACTAGACATCCAACCTATATCAGCTATAAATGATAAATTTTTTTCTTTTATTTTTCGTTTAATATTTATTAAACAAGCCAAAACTAATTGAATCATTCCAATTAAAAAGCAAAATTTCATTATAGTATTTTGCTGATTTAGTGCTGTATTACCAAAATATTCAGGATAACTTGCTATACTTTTAATAACAAACATTTTAAAAAATGGTATCCTCATAGCGGACTCTAATCCAAACCATGTCCCAGTTATTCCACCCCAAACTATAGTTGAAATTGATACCACATAAATAAGCAATACTGTATCTGTAACTTTCTTACTTTTTAGATTAAGAATAACACCAACAAATAAAAAGCAAAATCCATATCCAGCATCACCTATAATCATGGCAAAAAATAAAGAGAAAAAACATAGAAACCAAAAGGAAATATCATACTCTCTATATCCTGGAACAGTTCCTAAAATATCAAATACAGGTTTTATTATTTTAGTTATCTTACTATATTTGACCTTTGTTGGTACAAAGTCATCATCTTCTTTAACTTCACCTAATGCATAAGCCCATTTCTCATTTAATGATATAGATTTAAAATTATCAATCTCTGACTGCGGGATATAACCTGAAATCCAGACTAAATCCGAATCAGAATTAGTACTGTTTTCTGCAGAAGAAAAATTAATATCATTTATACATTTACTAATTTGTTTTTTATACAAAGAAAGATATGAAGTTGCTTCTTTAATAATCATATCTGCTTCTTTAACTAATTTTTTATATTTATCAATTTCACTATTAATATCACTAAGACTTTTGTCTGGAATAATAAATTCTGAAGCAATGATGTTAGAAGAAAGTCTGTCATGTAAAACCGCTACTGTTATTTGTTTATCAACAGACTTAAGTAAAACAAACTTTATTTCTTTACTTTTTTTTATTTCATTATAATCTTTCTTTGATAATGTATATATATAAAAATTATATCCTGAATCTTTTAGCTCTTTTATTAAAGCAATATTAAAATCACCCCATTTAACCAAATTATCTCTAATAATACCTAATTTTGAAATTTCAGATAAATAGTTTTTTTTATTATCTATTGCTTCTGTTACTTTTAAATTAAAGGAATTAAATTCTTCATCAGTTAGTATTTTATTTTTTTCTAATGAAGCTGAAGCATTTTTTGATTCTTTTAAAATTTGATAAACTTTAGTAACAGAATTAAAATTTTTAATTAAATTTTCAGAAGCGTTCTTTTTTTCTTTTAAATGAATAATTCCAAGTTCACGTATCTTTAAAAGCATTTCTTCTTTTTTATTAGCTGGAGCAACCAAGAAAAGTTCTTTCATCTTTTCAATCATTTAATGCCTCACTATTATTATGAAGTTTTTTTTGAGCAATTTTTCCCCTTACAACTGAAGATGTTTGTTGGTCTCCTAAATAAATACCAATTAACCTAATATTTTCTTTGGCTTCTGGTATTTTTACTTTTTCAAAAAGATTAACCCTCTGTGTAGTAGTTTTTAATTCCATACCCAATAATTCAACTTGTTTATTTAAGGTATTAACTACAGCATCAATTTTTGCTATTTCCTTAAGTTTTATTATTGCTTTATCTACCCATAAAGGATAAACATTTATATCATAATCTACATCATAAAATTTAAGATCATAAAATACAGGAATATCTACACCAGCAATATTTTGTTTTCCATATTCAACATTTTTTGGTTTTATCAGATTATCTAATTTTAATTCTTCAGAAAATATACCGTTCTCTGCAAAAACATCAATCCAATTATCTAAATTAGATATTAGCTCGTTTTTTTCCATTTCTTTCTGACTTAATTCTAAATTTATTTGTCTTATAACTGTTTGTAACTGTTGCTTTTTCAACTGTAAAGTTGGAAGGTATCTTTCAAACTGCTTTAGTTGATCCCTCTGATTCTTTAACTCATTTTTTGTTAATTTAACTGCCATAAACAAACACCATAATACTTTTCTTTCATATACTATAAGTTCTTAGGCCATCTTTCCTTTATTAAAGTTGACTTTAACCCTGTTTCATTTGGTTCAAAACAATCAGCCAAAATTTCCCAACCTAAATCAAGTGCTTTTTCTAAAGGAATATTAACAGAAAGATCCATAAGCTTCTCTTCAAAAAGTGCTCCATACTTTAAAAGTTTATTATCCCAATCAGTCATTAAAAAACCCATAGATTTTTTTTCTAAAGATTCTTTATATGAACTATAAAGTTTAATCATAGCATCCATGAGCGCTCTGTGATCATCTCTTGTATCCTTATTTACATTCTGCTTCAACCTAGACAATGAACCAAATGGTTCAATACGACCATTTTTTAAGTAATACTGTCCCTCTGTGATATAACCAGTATTATCAGGAACAGGATGAGTAACGTCATCTCCAGGCATGGTTGTAACAGCTAATATTGTTAAAGAACCAGCACCTTCAAAATCAACTGCTTTTTCATATCTAGAAGCTAAACATGAATATAAATCACCAGGATATCCCCTATTTGATGGAACCTGTTCCATGGTTATTGCCATCTCTTTCTGTGCATCTGCAAAATTAGTCATATCAGTTAAAAGAACAAGAACACGTTTCCCATCTAATGCAAATCTTTCACCTACCGCTAACGATAAATCTGGGACTAAAGTACATTCAACAGTTGGATCAGAAGCGGTATGAACAAACATTATTGTTCTACTCATAGCTCCTGATTTTTCTAATGTATCTTTAAAAAATAAATAATCATCATATTTTAAACCCATACCACCTAAAATAATAATATCTACTTCTGCTTGCATGGCAATTCTGGCCAATAATTGATTATAAGGTTCTCCTGAAACAGAAAATATAGGTAATTTTTGACTTTCCACTAAAGTATTAAAGACATCAATCATTGGGATTCCCGTTCTAATCAAATTTTTTGGAACAATTCTCTTGCTTGGATTAACGGAAGGTCCACCAATTTTAATCATATTATCTGTAAGTACAGGACCATGATCTCTAGGAACTCCTGAACCAGAAAAAACCCTGCCAAGCAAATTTTCAGAATATGATATTTCCATGGATCTGCCTAAAAATTTAACTGGATCATTTGTTTTTACACCTACTCCACCAGAAAAAACTTGAAGAGATACTAAATCATTATCTAGTTTTATAACATTAGCATAACTGTCACCTACTAAAGCTAAATCACCATTACAGACACCTGTAGCCCTGACAACAACAACATTACCAACTATAGATTCAATTTTTGTATATATCTTTTCCATAGATTTCTAGTTCTCCCTAACAGATGTATAAAGCTCTTTTAAATTATTTTCATGTATTTTAAATTGAATTGAATTCCATTCTGTATTATTCCAATCCAAAAATTCTTGTCTAAGCTTATTGAAAAAATTTCTTATTTCTTTTTTATCATTGAGATCATAATCTGAAGTCAATATTTGATATAATAAATTAAAGGTATAAATCTGTCTTTCAGGTGTGACAGCAGCGTCAATTGGATCAAAAGAATTTTGTTGCAAATAAACACTATCTAAAAACTCACCTTTTTGATATACAATATAATCTTTTGCAGAAGTTCCTTCTTCTCCAACCACTTTCATCATCTGATTAACTTCATTACTCCTATATAAAATGTTGTGAACTACATTAATTTTATTCTTTTCAATTATACCATCATACTTGCTCCAAGAATCCAATGGATGAATAGCTGGATATTTTCTTGAATCAGAGCGCTCTCTAGAAAGTCCATGAAATGCACCTACAACTTTTAATGTAGCTTGAGTTACTGGCTCATCAAAATTCCCCCCTGCTGGAGAAACTGTTCCCCCTATTGTAACGGAGGCAACCTTACCATCATATAATAAAACTTTACCAGCTCTTTCATAAAATGACGCAATTACTGATTCTAAATAAGCAGGAAAAGCTTCTTCACCTGGAATCTCTTCAAGTCTTCCACTCATTTCTCTCATAGCTTGAGCCCATCTACTTGTAGAATCTGCCAAAAGAAGGACATCTAAACCCATCTGTCTAAAATATTCAGCAATAGTAACTGCTGTATATACAGATGCTTCTCTAGCAGCAACTGGCATAGAAGATGTATTACAGATAATTACTGTTCTTTCCATCAATGAACGTCCTGTCCTTGGATCAGTTAATTCTGGAAACTCTTTTAATACCTCAACTACTTCACCAGCTCTTTCTCCACATGCTGCCACTATAACAACATCTACTTCAGCATTTTTTGCTTCCATATGTTGAAGAACTGTTTTCCCTGCTCCAAATGGTCCTGGAACACAAAATGTACCACCTTTAGCTACAGGGAAAAAACCATCAATACATCTAATTTTTGTTACCAAAGGTTCATCTGGTCTTAATCTTTCCTTATAACAATTAATAGGCTTTTTTATTGGCCAAGTAAAGACCATTGATAGTTCTTTATCTTTACCATCAGAATCAGTTATTACAGCTATAGTTGCTCTTACATTATATTTTCCACTTGGACAAATCTTTTTTACAACATATTCTTTGTTTGGAAGACCAAAAGGAACCATTATTTTATGTGTAAAAAGTCCCTCTGGTACACTACCTACTGCATAACCAGGTTTAACTTTATCTCCTTCTTTAACTAAAGGAGTGAAGTCCCATTCTCTATCTGGTATTGCACTTAAATAAACACCTCTTTGAAGAAAAAACCCACAATTTTTAGCAAGTTCTGGGAGAGGATTTTGTAATCCATCATAAACTTGAGTTAACAGGCCAGGTCCTAACTCTACACTCATAAGTTCATCTGTAAATTCAACAATGTCTCCAACTTTAATTCCATCAGTCATTTCAAAAATCTGCATCTTTGCTATGTCGGAATTAATTCTTATAACTTCTCCTTTTAGTTTTAGATTATTTAAAATAATATATCCAATTTCATTTTTTCTTATAGAACAATCAAACTTAACTGAAACCATATTTCCACTTACACCAGTTACATAACCATTCTTAGTTTCCATGTTTTACAGCTCCTGCATAATATTGTTTATTTTCATAAATAAATTTTTAAATTCTTTTTTTCCACTTTCTTTATTAAATAAATCATATCTTTCTTTTAATTTAATTTTTATTGCATATACCATCAAAACTTGTAAATCAAAATAATGAGTTGATATAATTTTATCTAAAAACTCAAATTGAGATTTTAATAATATAATCTCTGCATCTAATGGATTTTTTGCACTTAAAACTTGATTAACTATTGTTACAATTTCAAGGCTATCTTGTTTTTTATACAACTGTGGTCTATTTAATTTCAGTGCTCTTTGATAATTTAATTCATTGTATAAGTTTGAATAAAAAACACTCCATTCCAAAGGAATACCATCATCATTTGCCCCTAAAGTAAGATGTTTTAATTTAATTAAAATTGAATCAGAAACTTCTTTTTCACACTGATTCAAAAACTGAGCATATGATATAGGTAAGGGATAATCAAATTTGATTGACGGAAGGCTTGAAATCAAGTAGTAATAATATGCCACCTATAAATTATCTCCCCAAAAAGCATTATTAAAAATAAAAGAAAAAATCATTTTAGATATTTCATCATCTGAACAGTCAAAAAATCCTGAATTGTCTTTTAGTGATAATTTAAATCCATAATTTAGTGAATCAGATATTTTTATTTCTAAGCCATTATTTATTTCGTCTTGTAAATCTTGTTTTATTAAATCAGAAACGTGACTAATTTCTAATCTGTATTTATTAACATCTTCATTTGTTAAAACGGCTTTAATTATTTTTGTAAGCTCTGTTTTATCATTAAGAATAGAATCTACATGATTTTTTAATACTTTTTTATATAGCAACTCTATTTCTTGTTTAAAAGAAAGAACAGCATCTCTTTTAGCCTGTTGAATAGTCAAATAAGCTGCATTTTTCTGTAATTCTATTTCCTTCTTAGATGAATCAAGCAGTAAGTCCGCATTTTTTTTTGCATCTAAAAGAATTTTTTCAGCTTCTGATTTTGCTTCAGAAATAATCAACTCAGCTTCTCTTTTACCAGCATCAACTCCATCTTTTTTTATTGAAGTGATAAAATCATTAATTTGTAATTCCATTATTTCTCCACTATTGCAAACAATAATATAATAATATAAAAGTTTAATCCACTTGCTTATCGTTATTAATTAAAGTCTTTAGAGATTCAACTGCTAAATGTATTACCTGTGAAGTATCATGCAATTTAGGATTCTCCATACCTAGAGCCTCTCTTTCCTGATTGCCAACAACAAAAAAAACAGAGCCACATCTAACCTTAAGATATGATGCAACAACAAATAAAGCAGCACTTTCCATTTCAGAAGCTAAAACATTTAATTTTTTCCATGAATCCCATAAATTAAGAAGTTGATAGCTAACTGGCATGACTGAAGGATCATGTTGACCATAAAATGAATCCTTACACTGAACAATACCTATATGATGCCTTATACCAAGTTTTTTTGCAGCTTGTTTACAAGCAGTGACTACATCATAGCTAGCAACTGCTGGAAACTCTATTGGAGCGTATTCTCTTGAAGTTCCTTCCATCCTAACAGCTCCTGTAGCAATAACTGCATCTCCACCAATAACATCCAAATTAATTCCACCACATGTTCCCATTCTTAAAAATGTATTTGCACCACATTTAACTAATTCCTCCATAGCTATTGATGCAGAAGGACCACCAATACCAGTAGAAGTAACACTTACCTTTTCTCCATTAAGATACCCAGTATATGTAACAAATTCTCTACTATCTGCTATTAATTTAGGATCATCAAAAAATTTTGCAATATTTGGAACCCTTTTAGGATCTCCAGGAAGAATAACATATTTACCTACATCTCCTTCTTTTATATGAAGATGATACTGTATCCCTGTTCCATTCATATAATCAGACATTTTACACCCTTTTTACAATTATAGATTAAAAAAGGAGATTCTTCAGAATCTCCTTAAAACAAAAAATTAAACAATTTAGACTAAATTAATACCAACAACTAATCCAACTTTTATATTTTTATAATTAAAATCTTTGAACATTTCTCCAATTTTAAATGATGATAAAGTTAAATTTGTAGGTAAAACACCATAAATCTTCACTAAAACTTTTGATATATTTATATCTAGAGCAGCCCTTAAATTAAGAGGGGAATGAGTAAAATTTTTACCTAAATCTGACTCATTTGAACCAAAAGTAAATTTATTAGCTATCTGAATATTATATGCCCAGTCATAAGCTAATCCTAAACTAATTCTAAAAGGCCCTAAATCTGGTCCAACATTAAGACTGAACATACCACCTGCACCAAATTTATCGTCTAAACCCTTTCTATAAAAAGCAATAAAATCTACATCAACAATGAATACTTTCATATCCATATCTATTCCAAAAGAAAAATCTTGTGCTTTTATAGTTTTTATATCATCAGATATTATACCTCCAATATTTCTATCAATGGTTACGGCAGCCCCTACACTGAACCCAAAACCACTAGAAGCAAATAATGAAACAGGTATAATCATTACAAAAAGTAATATCAAAAAAGCTTTTTTCATATTAACCTCCATATAAAGAAAAACTCCCCCGGACGGACTCGAACCGCCGACAGGGTGGTTAACAGCCACCTGCTCTACCTACTGAGCTACAGGGGAATTACATAAAAAATATAAACTATAATATTTTACTTGTCAATAAATGTATTATTTTTCTTTCTCAATGTTTTAAAAACAAAAAACATTATAATAATAAAAGTAATTATAGCAATTACAATGTATATCCAAACAAGGTTATTGTTTTCAGGTACCTTTTTTTTAAGTTTTAAACCAGCTGCATAATCATCATTATACGAAAAATAAACTGTATCATCATATGAATTTTTGTTTATTGAAATTTGATTTAAAGATAATCTTATTTGATTTTCTATATCATGTAATGAAACTACCAAAGAATTATCAGAAGATGAAATAATTATTTCTTTAGAAGAATAAGAAAAATTTACAGTTTTACCAAGCGATCTAAAATAAAAAATCAAATTATTAATAATTGAACTAATATTTGATTCAGATAAATCAATTCTAAATGTTATTGTTATACTATAAAATGATTTAGTAATTGATACAATTTCATCAACTTCATCGAAGTAAAGATCTTCTTCTATAAAATACTTAAAAATCTGATATAAATTTACAAATATAGAGTTAGAAACAGTGTCTGTTTCTAATGAAGAAATAAATTCACTTAAATCTTTATCTGAAAAATTTTCATTAAATGTAAAAATTAAATTTTTTTCATTCAAATAAACAGAATAATTCTTACTTGGGAAATTATTAAAAATTGAATAAAAATATTGCATATCAACAAAAGAGATTTCATCATTAAACGAAAATTTTAACATATTAGAATCTATATGATAAATTGACACAGAACCATAATTTACAAAATTATATGTAACAAAATATGTCTTAACTGAATATTCTAATTCACGTATTAATAATGCAGATGATGGAATAAAGGCTGTAAACTTAATATTAAAACTATTAATCATTAAGTTCTCATTAGAATTATATACAATATTATCTGTACTTTTTTTAAATGAATCAAAAAATTTTTCTAACCTAAATAATGAAATAGATTCTGAAAAATTAAACTGAAGTGTCAAATTATCCAATTGTGAAACTTCAACATTAATATCCTTCTCTTCAATGTCAATTTTAAAATTATAATCAACACAAAAAGAAGGAATTAATATTAAAACCCAAAAAACAAAAAATACTAATATTCTTTTAATCATCTTTACTTGACATAGTTACATAGTAAGCACCAGTAGCTAAAGCTAAAGAAAGAAGGCTAACAGCAGCAGCCACTGCTATAGGTGTATCATCACTAGGTTCAATCAAGATATTTTCTGAAGATACATCAGTTTGAGGTGGATTTAAAACAGGAATATCCGTTCTATTATCATTATTAGAAGAATTATCAGAAATATCATTATTTTCAGGTTGATCAGTATTATCAGATACGTCTGCAGAATTATCAGATACCTTAGGGACATCAACATCAGAATTAATAATGTCAGAACCTACATCAGTATCAGCATCAGGAGGAAGTTCAACACTAGCTAAATAAAGAGCCACTTCTTCAGGCTCAACATCATCTTGATTCAAGATTATTACAGCTTCATCATCATTTAAATCAACTTCTGCATGATCAAATAGATCAGGGTATTCTTCCAAAGCCAAATCAATCACTTTAGATACATCATCCTTGATATTAGATGGATAATTTAGCACAAAATTATCATCATTATTCTTTACTAAAGTAACAGTTTCTCCAAGTAATGTAAAAGTAACTGGTTCTGACTCAGTCTTTGGTTCATTTTCAGCATTATCTAAGTTATCAGATGTACTTGAAGGTACAATTTCTTCTTCCTGATTTTTAATAGTTGCATAGTAATCATCAAGTAATGATTGCAAATATTCATCAATACTTGCCTGTAATCTTGGCCTGTTTTCTTCAAAATAACCATCATCAATACTACTAGGTAAAATTAATAAAGCATCCCCCTCATCTTCTATTAATAATGCAGAGCCATTAAGAAAATCAAAACCGTTGTCTTTCAAATTATTTGCTGCTTCAAAGAATTCTTCATCAGCAATAAAAGAAGGATATAGAATTCTAGCAATATGATCATCAACTTTCTCAATTATTAAAGGATAAGTCATCAAATCTAAATTTATTCTGTCCTCATTAAATTCATCATCATTTGAAGAGTCAGAATTATCTACAACAACAGGAGTAGTATTTGAGCTATCAGATTCTACATCAGAAGTGTTATCAATTTCATCAATCTTATCCGCAGTATCAATCTCTACAACATCATTTACATCATTATCAAGTGCTTCATTATCAGGCTCTTTTAAAGAAGCTAAATACATTGGTATGAATTCATCTACAAATGCCTGTAACATAGGTTGGGCATTGTTTAAATCTTCATCTGTAAAATTATACGGTATGATTAATAATGCATCACCAGGGTGATTATAAAGGATTCCTGTACCCTCTATTAACCCAGGATAATCATTTTTCATCTCAACTAATGCAGTATAAACTAATTCATCTGATATCGCTTCCGGATATTCAACT
>CACYEI010000040.1 GCA_902773355.1 uncultured Spirochaetales bacterium | reverse complement strand
CAGACAAAATTCAAACACTAATTGGGGTGAATTATTGAGGTACGTAGCGTGTAGTTGATTTTCTGTGTATCAGGTGTTATTCTTAAGTAAGAAATTCTTACATTGAGGTGATATATGAGTGTGCAGGTTTTATCAGTGTCTTCAAAAGGACAAATTGCACTTCCTGTTGGTTTAAGAAAACAGTTATCAATTTCAAGTGGCACAAAACTTGCCGCATATGTTTCTGATGATATGATTATGCTGAAAGTAGTGAAACTTCCGTCTGTAGAGGATTTCAGAAAATCTCTTGATGAAGCAAAAATGTGGGCAAAAGAAGCAGGTCTTCGGGAAGAAGATGTTGCTGACATAATCAAGACTGCAAGAATTGAAAAACGCAAGTGAAAATTGTAATAGATACAAATGTCCTTATTTCAGGTATTTTCTTCGGAGGATTTCCGAGAGCAGTCATAGAATCTGTAGTTGAAAAGACAGTAGAGGCGTGTGCATCAGTAGAAATGATTGCAGAGTATGAAGAGATTGTGAAGTAGTAAGAAACAGGGACATTTTTCCGGTGACATATTGTCTTCGTTTATTCAAAGTCTGAACATTATTGTACCAAATACAAAAGTTGATATATGCAGAGACCCTGATGACAACAAATTCATTGAGTGTGCAATAGATTCAGGAGCAGTGTACATTGTCAGTGGAGATATGGATCTTTTGGTTCTTGAAAAATTCAAAAGCATTGAGATACTTACAGCTAAAGAATTTGTTGAAAAACATCTTGATGCCAAAGATATCAGTACGTTATAAATAATACTTTGAAACCATACATGAGCATGCAGATTGTCTGTCTTGTTCATATGAATTACAGAAAGCATTTAAACGAAAAGACGATAGAGAATAGGATAAACAGGGAATCGTAATAATGTTTCTTATTATTTGACAATGACCACAATCGGAACAGTTTTTATTCTTTGTTCTACTGTAGTATATGTGTGCATTAGTTGAAGGAATCAAGCAATGTGGTAAAACAGAATGGTCCGGCATTACATGGTTTTTAGTCTATTAAGTGGTCATAATTAATGATAAAATAAATTGTGATTAAAAATGACATTAAAGAAAAGTTTATGTTAAAAGCTATTAAATTAGCTGAAAAAGGTATTGGTGCTGTAAATCCAAATCCACTAGTCGGGGCCGTAATTGTAAAAAATGGGAAAATAATTGGGCAGGGATACCATGTTCTTTATGGCGGGCTTCATGCTGAAAGAAATGCTTTTTTATCATTAAAAGAAAGTGCAGAAGATTCTGATTTATATGTAACTTTAGAACCATGTAACCATTATGGGAAAACCCCTCCATGTACAGAAGCTATAATTGAAAACAAGGTAAAGCGGGTGATTATAGGCTCTTCAGATCCAAATCCATTAGTATGTGGAAAAGGAATTAGCAGATTAAGAGAAGCTGGTATTGATGTAATTACAGGGTTTTTAAAAGAAAAATGCGATGCCCTAAATAGTATCTTTTTTCATTTTATAAAAGAGCATACACCTTATGTATTATTAAAATATGCAATGACCTTAGATGGAAAAATAGCAACTAAAAATGGTCAATCTAAATGGATTTCAGGGAAAGAGAGCAGAGAATATGTTCAGTATCTAAGAAATAAATATTCTGCAATAATGGTAGGTATAAACACCGTAATTACAGATGACCCGTTATTAACCTGCAGATTAAAGGGTAAAAGAAGTCCCGTAAGAATTATATGTGACTCAAATTTAAAAATTAATTTAAATTCACAGATAGTAAAGACTGCTGATAAATATAAAACTATAATAGCATGTGCATCTGTGAATAAAGAAAAAGAAGAATGTTTGGTCAAAAAAGGGATACAGGTTGTATGCTTTAATAAAGAAAACAAAGTAGATTTACCTAGGCTTATGTCCTACCTTGGAAAGCAAAATATAGACAGTATTCTTTTGGAAGGTGGTGGGACATTGAATGAAGCTATGCTGAAAGAAAACCTGGTTAATGAAATAAATGTATTTATAGCACCTAAAATATTTGGAGGTAATTCCAAAACGCCTGTTATGGGTGAAGGAGTTGCAGATATTACAGATGCTTATAACTTTCATATTGCAGATATTAGAAATTTTGGAAACGATATTATGGTTTCTTGTTTAAAATAATACGGGGATTTTATGTTTACAGGTATAATAGAGGAAATTGGAAAAATAAAGGGAATAACACACAATGGGAAATGTGGAAAGATAGTTATTTCAGCAAAAAAGGTTTTAAATAACATAAACTTAGGAGATAGTATCTGCGTAGATGGAATATGTTTAACTGCTACCGAAATTTTTAGTGACAGTTTTTCTGCAGATTTTATGCCTGAAACATACAAAAAAACAAAAATAAACTATTTGAAAACAGGTAGTTATGTAAATTTGGAAAGAGCATTGCTGTTAAATGGAAGGCTGGGTGGCCATATAGTAACCGGACATGTTGATGGTATAGGAAAAATAATAAATAAATATGCAATTGATAATTCTGTTATATTGAAAATTCAGGCTGAAAAAGAATTATTAAAGTATATAGTAAAAAAGGGTTCTGTGGCTTTGGATGGAGTAAGTTTAACGGTGTTTGAAGTAGATGCAGATACTTTTTCTGTATCACTTATCCCTCATACATATTCAGAAACAACTTTATATTTTTTGGATATTAATTGCAGAGTAAACATAGAAACAGATATTTTGGCCAAATATCTGGAAAAATTAACTGGAGCGTTTGCTAATAAAACACAGAATAGTCTTTCTTTATTGGATTTAATATGATTTAGGGATTTAATTTAGATTTAAAGAAAGAATAAAACAAAAAACCCTAATGGCAAAAAGGAGATAAATACCATTAGGGGAAAAAGGAGGTCAAAAAGTTTACAAAAAAGCTTGTAAACAATTAACTCATAATAGTCTAATATTTTTTACAAAAAAAATCAATTATGTTTTTCCTTAATAAGAAAAATAATTCTTTTTACTCTTTCACCTTCTTCAGCTTCAGATGAAGATTTAAAAGGTTCACCTGGAAGGAATAACGCAAATCTTCCTTGGGAAAGTCTGAATGCTCCTAAAACTTCTCCTTTAACAAAGTAGGTGTCAGTTTCTTCATCATACATTTCAGGTGTTCCTGCATATTCTCTCCATGTACTACTTATTATTTCATTACCTGATAAGACTATATAAATTATGGTGGTGTCTTTATGAACTTCATATAAAGGGACTCTATCTGACATGTATTCAGATATTGCATAGCTTACAGAGGGGTCAGGGGTTTTATATACTCCAGGTGCCTTATCATAAACATCATCATGATCCAGTGCTTCAGCTACAGTCTTAATTTGAGGAACAGTGTTAATATAATGTTCTAATTTAGATAAAATATCATAAATCATATTTCACCTCTTCTAATCCAATGAAATAAATATTGCTGTGCTATTCCAGCATATTCTCCAAATATATCAGATTTTGTATTTGGAAAATAAGTGTTCATTACTTTTTTAATCCATGTATCTATTGGAAAACAGTCAAGTCTATGAAAGCCAAACAGAAGACTGCAGTTTGCAACCTTAGGTCCTATACCTTTAACCGACATAAGCATATTTAATGCAGACTGTATAGGAGCATTTTTTAAAAATTTAAAATCTATAATGTTTTGCAAAACCGCCATAGAAACATTGATAATATATGGAGCTCTGAAACCTAGCCCTGTTTCTTTAAGTTCATCTTCTGTAAGATAGGCTAGTTTTTCAGGAGCTGGAAAGCCATGTATTCCAGCACTGTTTTGTTCTCCATAAATATTACATAGACTATCAATTATTTTCTTTATTCTTTTAATATTGTTATTTTGTGAAATAACAAAACTACAAATAGCTTCCCACGGATCTTGATTCAGAATATGGATACCACTTGCATATTCTATGGCTTTTTTCATTACGTCAGAAACTGAACTTAGTTTTTTCCTTACAGATTCATAATCAAAATCTAAATCAAAATAGTTATTCCAAAAGTTGTCATAATTTGTAAAATTTTCTGTCAGCTTTATAGATTTTACATTTTTATCTATTCCTGAATAAACAATCCACTCAGAATTATTGTTTGTAGGAACAAATCTGAAGCACTGACCAGAATATAATGACTGCTTAACACTGAATTTATTATCCATTTAGTTTTTCTGCCAACTCTTTGAGATTTTTAATTGTCAAATTATCTACCGATGAAGGAATAGTTACTGTACTTAAAACTAAATTCATATTTTTCATACTGGTTAGGTACTCAGTAATAATTTTACCTGCCTGGGGTGCCCATGAACCATTCTCTATTACAGCTACATCCCTATTCATAAGTCCATGTTCTTTTAATTCTTTTAAAACATTATCCATTTTTGGAAACAGATTCATATTATATGTAGTTGAAGCAAATACTAATTTTTTGCATCTGAAACATTCTGAAACTATATAAGAAACATCTGTAACTGATGCATCAATAATATTTATATTCTCAGCACCATGTTTATATAATTCTGATGCTAAAATATTAACTGCATTAAATGTGTTTCCGTAAACTGAGGTATAGACAATCAGTATATCATTAATATCTTCGGCAAGATAGTCTGACCAGCATTTGTATTTGTTTAAAAGTAGTGCTAAATTTTTATCTTTCAATAAAGGGCCATGTAAGGGGAGAATTGTTTTAACAGATAATGAACAGACTTTATCAAGTACAGTCTTAACCTGAGCTTCATATTTACCGATAATATTAGAATAATACCTTCTACATTCAGATAGATATTTTTTATTGAATACATTTTCCTCGGGAAAAAGAACCCCATCTAAAGTTCCAAAGGAACCAAAAGCATCGGCAGAAAAAAGTGTTTCTGAAAAATGATCATATGTAAACATTACTTCTGGCCAATGAACCATTGGAGCCATTATGAAAGAAAAAGTATGTTTGCCAGAACTGAATGTAGTATTTTCATTTACAGAAAAAAAGTTTGTGTCGTCTTTTACTATATTGAATCGTTTTAAAATATTAAAGGTTTTATCATTTGCCACTAATGTTATTTCAGGATAAAATTTAAGCAGTTTTTTTAAACTTCCAGCATGGTCAGGTTCTACATGATTAAGTATTACATAATCAAGTTTTCTACCATTTAAAATGTTTTCAATATTTTCAAAAAAAATATTTTCAACAGAAGAATCAATGCAGTCAAATAAAACGTTTTTTTCATCAAGAAGTAGGTATGAGTTGTAGCTCACACCATCTGGAATTGGGAAAATACCTTCAAATAAAGACAGTCTTTTATCTCCATATCCAATATAGAACAGGTTATCATTAATTTTTTGATAACAATTCATTTATTACCTCCAAAATATTTTCAGAAACTGATTTAATGCTTTCATTTCCGTTAATAATAATTATATTACAATTCTCTTTAAATGCGTTTATACACTTTTTATAGTTTTCTATTACTGATTTTAAATAATCTTTTCTTTCATAAATTTCAAATTTTTTATTTCTATCAGTAATTCTTTTAAGACATACATCTAAAGGCACATCTAAAAAAAACGTTACTTCAGGTAGTGGAAAATTTTTATTTAATTCATAAACAGCTTCATAGTCAAAATTAACGCTTTGATAAGCTAGAGAAGAAAAAAGATATCTATCTGAAAGAACAATCTTCCCATCATTAAGATGCTTATAGATTCCATATATGGGATTGGTTAAGTGGTCATCTCTATCAGCTGAAAATAATTTGGATATGGTTGACTGAGTAGCTATAGTTTCACCAGATAAAATTTTTCTTATCAGTTTTCCTATCTCATTATCAGTTGGTTCACATGTGCTTATATATGCACGTCCATTTTCCATTAAATAATTTGAAATAATATTTAATTCCGTGGTAGTCCCTGCTCCGTCTAATCCCTCAAACACCCAAAAGTTTTTAAGTATTGTCATTATTCCATTATATTATATTTATGATTATTCAGAAAAGATTCCAACGCTTTATTAAAATTGATAATATATAAATAGATATGTATTCTAAGAATAAAATTATTTTATCCGTTCTTTTATTTGTTTTTCTATCTGTGGCTTTGTTTCTTACTTTAGTTTTAATTATTAAACCAACTTCTGAAAAGACTGTTCAATATATTACTGATACTTTGAAAAATCTAGATGGAAAAAATGGGCTGACTATTTCATTTGATAGAATGTATATTAATTCAAAAACAGACTTTATTATTGATAATTTAAATTTGAAAAAAGAAAACGGAGACTATTTAAACATTGAAAATGTAGAGATAAATGTATCATTGTTTCAATTACTGTATTATAAAGTTTTTAATAAAAATCCGAATATTCCAGTAGTATTTAATTCTGTAACTGCTGATTTGAAAACAGACACATTAAATCTAGTTCTTTCTTTATTTTCAGATACAGTACTTTATGATACATCTATAAGTTTTCACTCAGAATATATAAGTTTTGTATATAGTGATGGTACAATAAATAATTTAAATACTACGTTTTCTGATATTGATATCAGAAGTTCTGATTATGATTTAGAGGCATCACTGGATAATGTTTATTTGAAATTAAACGATAATAGGAACATAAGTATAAGTATTGGATTGTTTAATTCTAATTTGGGTGTATCTGAAGATATTAGTGCTGAAATTATTTTTAATGAGAAATTAAACCTGTATTTTAAAAGTTTAGATTATTATATGGATTCTATAGGGAGAATTGGAATAAAAAAGGCGTATGTAAGTTTAAACGCTTCAAATGATAATGATTTTGATGTTTTATTAAATTTTGAAGAAGCAAGCATAAATAAAGTTTTAAGTGAAGATAATGATATAAAATTAACTGACTTTTCCTGTTTGGCAGAACTTAGTGAAGATGAGATATCTCTTAATATTGATACATTGTGCTTCATTACAAATGTTGGACCAAATAAAGAAGATGTTGGTGGAAATTTATTAGTTAAGATAGAAAATGACAGCTTGTCTGGGCTAATAGATTATTTTACAGAAGATGTCATGGGATTAATTCTTCAGATTTTACAAAACTCAGACTTGGATATTAAATTTAATTTAAATTCTAGTTCCTTTTTTTCTGAAGGCAGTTATTTGGATTTTTCTTATCAGAATAAAAATGCTGTACTGGATATTCAGTTAGGTAATGATAGAAGCAAATATTTGAATGGAAAATTCAGTTTGGATCTTAATACATTGTTATTGAATTGGAATCTATTGTTTGATGATTTCTACATTTATGATTATGATCCTGTGTTAGGTTTGTTTTTAAATGATGGTGAAATCTTTTATAAAGATGATACATTGGTAAATGGAAATTTTAACGGTGAATTGTTTTTAAACTTTAATAATCCAGTAGTATCCATAGATACAGAATTAAGCATACATAATGTTTTATTAGAAAACAGAGAAGTAGATTTGGATTTTGTACTTAAATCAGAACTTTCAGAAAATATTCTTTATTTTAATGAATTTATAATTTCACTTTTTGATTTTAAAATAAACGCTAAGGGAGAATTTGATATAAAAAATCTTCAACCAAATCTGTATGTAGATATTTATAATATGAATTTGGAATCTAAATTGGCCAGCCTGTCTATTACACCAGATCCGTTAAATGGAACTAACTATAATTATAATATAATCAGTGAAAGCCTTGATAAAATTGAACTAGATGGAAGTATTGATTTTATTCATGGGCTACCTATAAAATCTTCGGCAATTCTTACTACAGCTTATCAGAAAATACCATTAGAAATTGAGTTCAATCCTACTGGTTCTTTTTTAAGAATCTATTCAAAATCAATAAATCTGGATATTTCTATGGTAAATGGAATTTTATTAAATATTTCCATCTCTCTTAGAAACCTGATTATAAATCCATTTAACACCTTAACTTTTGATCTTTCTATGGAACTTAACGGTTATTATAACTTAGTTGACCATCTTTATTCTTTTTATGTTGATGATTTGATTTTAGACATTCCAAATAGTATCGTGCTAGGTGGAGATGCTGATTTAAAAAACGGTAATATTGTTGTAAATGATTTTTGGTTTATATTTAATGAACAGAAAATTCAGCCAGACGGAAATTTACAGATAAAATATAATTCATTAACAGAGTTGTTAAATGGACAGACTGAATCTTTGGATATAGTAGGAGATTTTAAATCAGTTACTACAGAAGATAAAGTTAGTATTTCCGTTATTGATAATGCCTATAAACTGGAAATAAATTTACCTGTTTTATATGGGTTAAAAGTTTTTTTACTAGGTGAAAGGGGAAGTGGGTTTTATGCAGAGTGCAGTTTAAACGGGTTTGATTACAAGCTTAGATTGTATGATAGAAAAATTCAGATTTTTGGTGTATTAGGAAAAATAAGCAGTTTTGATATAGATAATTTGGATTTTTATTTTGACCTAGATAATTTTTCATTAGGTGGAAGTGTTACGTTAAGTAATGGTCAGAAAAAAGCTACCTTAAATATAGATGTAACACAGAGTGACTTAAGAAATGGTCTTTTTTCTCTTTTAGGTAGTGAGCAGCCTATTAATGTTATACTAGCTATAAAAAATGCAACTTTAGGGGCTGGATATAATTTTACAGATACGGAAATAATACTTACTTTTTATGAAGATAAGTTAAGTATTAGTGGTGATTTGATAAATGGAAAAGTTAATTTGTCAGATCTTTCATTTCAATTAAATGTTCATAAAGATTTCCTTATAGGATTTAATGTAGAAGGCAGTATTAAAGATGAATTTAATCTTATAATAACTGATTTATATCTTCCGTTAGATATACTTAATTGCTTTATAGATAATAACATGTTTGAAATTTTACCTAGTGTACTTACAGGTGACTTACTGATTACGGGAGATTTAACAGATCCAATATTTTACGGTTCTTTATTTGTAGATAAATTAAAGTTAAAACTTTTTTGGCTTCCTGAACAGACTTTATCCATGAATAATATCTACATCTCAGTAAACGCCAATGAAATTACCATACCTGAGAATTATATATTGGGAAGCAGTAGTTTAGATAGAAGATTTTATGACGGTTATTTTACTTTGTCTGCAAAGTTTGACAATTTGTCTTTATCAGATTTTCAGCTAGATATCTATTTAATTAATAATTATTTGGACTTTTGGCTTCCTATGTATTTTGATGAATCATTTGAAATAAATTTAAGAGGGGATGTAAAAGGTCATCTTATTCTATGGTTTAGAAATAGTAATTTCGGAATAGGCGGGGATATTATCCTTTCGGATTTTGATATTAGCTTTAAAGTTCCACCTAACATGCCTGATTGGTTTTATGAAATAATTATCTTATGTTCTATGGATTTAACTATTACCATGGGCAAAAATGTAAACTTCTTTTATCCAGAAGAAGATAATTCATTTTTGAATTTTACATTTAATGAAGGAGAAAAAATAACAGTTTCATATGATTCTTTATCAGGTGTCTTTTCAGCGGAAGGAAGTTTATCTTTCAAAACAGGCAGATTTTTTTATTTTCATAGTGATTTTATTATCTTGGATGGTAATTTGAGTTTATCAAAATCAATTCTCAATTCAGATCAAATAGATTTTTCACTTAATCTCAGAGCTCTTTTAAGACAGTATGATGTATCAGGACAACGTGTGGATATTTATCTTATCCTCCGTGATTCTACACTTGATAATATTTCTCCTAGATTAGAAAGTATTCCTGAGCATACTGAAAATGAAATTATACAGATGTTAGGTAATGAAGTAATTCCTACAGAAAATGGTATTGTATCTTTATCTTCTATTGCATCTTTAGCTGCATCTGCAACTTCTGCCTTCTCGTCTTTAGGAGTAATAGGGATAGGTGATACATATTCTCTTTCTTCCACTATAAGACAATCTTTAGGTTTGGATTTGTTTACTATAAAATCACCTATAATTGAAAATATTGTTTTAGATGTTTTACCTGGTTTAGATAATGATAATATAAGTTTAGTGTCCAGGTATTTTAATGGTACTTCCATATATGCTGGTAAATATATAAATCCAGATGTTTTTGCTAGGTTGTCACTTTCATTAAGATCTCAAGATAGAAGATATTCTGATAATTCCATGCTTTTTTTGGCAGATGATTTGAAACTTGATCTTGAAATTAGTTTTGACTGGGATAATCCCATTGGTAGTTTTAGTATTTTTTCTCAAGTTCAAGAGTTGAGTGTAATTGGTTTTTTAGATACTATAGGTTTTAGTTTTACTAGGAGGTTTTCTTTCTAAGTATGAAAAAGGTTTTTATAATTGGATTAATTTTTATTTTATCTGTTTTTTCTCTTTCAGCTGCAGAGTGGTGGGAAGGTAAAATAATTAGTAGATTTGAAACTTCTGAATTAAAAAATGTATCATCAGCAGCAATTAATTCTGCACTTTATCAGTATAGAAGTGCTGCTATGACCTTAGAACTAGCAGATGAATTAGTTAAAACAGTAAATGATATAGATGGTGTTGCACAGGTAAGTATTAGTGCTTATGAATTAGATAGTGGTGATTTAGGAATTATATTTGATATAACAGAATTACCTTATCTTTCTTCAATATCTTTTAATGGTAATTCAAAAATAAGAAATAGTGATTTAACCGCTGCTTTAACTGATTTGGAAGTTGGGCAGTTTATTGATATAAATAAAAAATCATCAATAGATATAGCTGTAGCAGAACTTAAAGCTGTTTATCTTTCTAAAGGCTTTTCTTCAGATATTCCTATAGATTGTGATGTAAACTTAGATGAAGAAACAAACAGAGTCTCCATTGTATTCAATATAACTGAAGGTGCTCAGACACGTATATCTGAAATTCTTTTTGAAGGTAATAACTATGTTTCATCTTCTACTTTAAAAAAACAGATTTCTTCTAAGACTAAAGGACTTTTTTATAACGGTTTCTTAGATGAATCTAAGATAGAACAGGATAAGGAAGCTATAGAAAGTTATTATTCATCTATAGGCTATATAGATGCAAAGGTAACGGAAGTAAGATATGAAGATGTTGAAGATCAAAGTAATAACAACTATAGAGATGTAAGGACTGTATTTGTAGTATCTGAAGGAGAGCAGTGGACATATGGAGGTACCGTTTACAGTGGAAATACTATATTTAATGATGATGCAATTTCTAATATTTTATCCTTAAAGAAAGGTGATGTTTTTAATTTAGTTGAATATACTGAAGAGCTTACTGCCATAGCTGCACTTTATTATGATAATGGATATATTACCAGTAACTTCATACCTAATGAAATAAAAGATGAAAAAACTAAAACAGTTTCTTACGAACTTACTATAGTTGAAGGTGCACAGTCTGTAATTGAAGAAATAAAGATTACAGGATTAAAGAAAACAAAGGAATATGTTATGCGACGTGAACTTGTATTTAAGGAAGGAGATATTTTTTCTAGAAGTAAACTTATTACAAGTGCACAGAATATGTATAATACTGGGCTTTTATCAGATATTAATTATGACCTTTATTATGGTCAAAATGAAAATGGGATTATAGTAGAATTTCTGGTAACAGAAGGAAGCCAGATGGATATTCAGTTTGGCGCAACCTTTGGAGGAGTCTCTTCAGGTTTTCCAATTTCAGGTATGCTTCAGTGGGTTAATAGAAATCTAGGAGGTACTGCTAGATCTCTATCAGTGGCTACGGAGCTTGGAGCATCTTCTCAAAATGTTTCTGTTTCTTTAGGTGATTTGTGGGTAGGTGATTTAAGGTGGGCAAATTCTATCAGTTTTAGTTTTGCACATAATATTTATTCAGGTCAGCTTCAGAAAGGAATTGGTTCTAGTTTTAGTACAGGTAGAAATACTTCTGAAGTCTGGCCTTTAGGATATGTCTCTGCTGAGCAATATATAAATTCAAAAAATGCTACTCCATTAAGTCAGTATCTTATGGATTATAGGATTTTAAGTTTATCTCTTTCATATACTTCAGCATATACAATAATTTATGATGTAGGACGTTTATCATTTTCAGGCGGTCTTAGTTTAGGTTTAAATAAGGCAATTTATGATAAAAATAATGTACCATTTGAAAATTTAATCAAATTATATGGTGAAAATTGGCAGTTCAGTAATAAATTATCAGTGGGAGTTCAATGGGATGGTAGAGACTATGTTACAAATACTACTAAAGGATATATTTTAAGTGCTTCAGCTACATATGCTGGAGGGTTTTTACAGGGACTATCTAATTATATTAAGTTGTCTATGACAGCAGCTGGTTATCTTAAATTATTTAATATAGGGGATCCTGAGAACAAGAGAAATGTTGTTCTGTCTGCTACAAGTACACTTGGGTTAATGTTACCTCAGTTCTGGAAAATGAATGGGGAATATGCTTGGTATGATCCAAAACTTGGTGCAACAAAAATGGAAATGCTTTATATAGATGGATGGACAACAGCTAGAGGATTTGATTTTGTTTCAGATCAGGCTATTATGCTGGATAACATGATAGAAATAGGTGTCCCAATTGTTGTAGATGTTCTTCAAGGGGAAGTCTATTTTAGTGCCACTGGTGCAGCACCTGATTTTTATACTGGGACTAGAAAACTGGATTGGTATTTCTCCATGGGGTTGGGAATAAGACTGAAAATTAGTGGCTTTCCTTTAGGTGTGTATTTTGTAAAAAATGCATCTTATTTTGAAAGGGACAACGCTTTTAAATGGATAGACGGTTCCATTTTCCCCAATTTCTTAGGTGGTTTTAAAATAGTACTTGCCATTTCAAATTCAATAATATAGTTGTAGAGATTTAATGTCAGAAACTCAGATGATGAAACAGTACTATGAGATAAAAGCCAAGTATCCGGGTACTGTTCTTTTTTTTAGATTAGGTGATTTCTATGAAATGTTTGATGAAGATGCAGTAGAAGTATCTGGCATTTTAAATATTACTCTTACTCATAGAGGTGAATCTCCTATGTGTGGAATTCCTTATCACGCATCATCTGCATATATTAAAAGACTTTTAAATGCAGGTAAAAAAATTGCTATTTGTGAACAGATAAAATTGTCAGAAAAAACGGGTAAGTTAGCTCAGAGAGAGGTGGTTAGAGTAATTACTCCTGCTACTGTTTTTGAAGAAGACCTGCTCAGTGAAACTGATTATAATTTTATACTTTCTATATATAAAAAATCCTGTGCTTATGCCGATATTTCTGCAGGTCTTTTTAGAATGAGAGATTTAAATGAAAAAGATTTCAAAGAAAGTTTGAAATCCATTATTAATGAGCTTTCACCTACAGAAATATTGGTTAATGATGATGAATATTTTGATATAAGTTCTGAAAATGTTTTAAGAGATATAGCAGATTCTTGTTCAGCTATGGTTACTAAATTACCAGTTTGGTATTTTAATGTGGAGAATAATTATAAACTTTTATGTGAAAATGCAGGTGTAAAATCTCTTAGCTCATATGGTATTCAGCCCAAATCTTCAGTATTGGCACCATCAGGAGCTTTATTAAAATATGCTTCGGAAACTTCAAGCACTAAATTAAATTATATTTCAGATTATGTTTTGGAAAACGATGAAAACTATGTAAGAATGGATGAATCTACAAGAAAGAATTTAGAAATATTTAATAATCTGTTTGATGGTAGTGTAAAGAATTCTCTTTTTGAAACAATAAACAGATGTAAAACAGGTTCAGGGACAAGACTGTTAAAAACATATTTATCATTACCACTTAGAGATATAAAGACAATAAAAGAAAGGCAGGAAAGAATTAAATTCTTTATATCAAATCCTCAAGAGCTTAACAGAATAAAAAAATTAATTCAGGAGTCTTCTGATTTAAGTAGATTAACTACTAGAGTTCTTACTAAAAGGGCGGTGCCTCATGATTTGATTTTGATTAAACAATCAGTGCAAACTTTTTTTAAGATTATTTCTGAACATGCTGATTTTTATTCTTTTATTTTACCTGACATTTTTGAGAATAATTTCAATCTTTCTGTGGTATCAGATTTGGCTAATGAAATAGAAAAAGCAATAAATGATAATTTTTTAGGTCAGTTTAATGCTGGCCATGTTATTAATTTGGGCTATGACTCAGAACTTGATAGACTTAGAGAAATGAGCCAGAATGGAGTGTCTGTTTTAGATGATTATCTAGAATATGAGAGAAAAGAAACTTCAATAACTAATTTAAAGATTGATAGAAATAACGTAATAGGCTATTTCTTTGAAGTTCCTAAGGGGCAGCTAAATAAGGTCCCTCCATATTTTATTAGAAAACAAACACTTACTACAGGTGAAAGATTTATTACTGATAAGTTGATTAGTTTATCTTCAGAAGTGTCTGCTTCTTCCTTAGATGCTGATTTAAGGGAAAAGCAACTTTATGATTTATTAGTAGAAAAGATTTCAGATAAAACAGATATTCTAGCTAAAATTGGTGAATTTTTTAGTATATTAGACGTGTATCAGGGGTTGTCTTCATTAGCTATAGATTCTTCATTTGTGTGCCCAGAGATTAATCTGGTTGATGAGTTGGAAATTAAAGATGGAAGGCATCCTGTGGTTGAAAAACAAATAGGGATAGGAGAATTTACAGCTAATAATTTGGATATGAGCACTAGGTTTTGTCTGATAACTGGTCCAAATATGGCGGGGAAATCCACATATTTAAGACAGAATGCTATTATTATTCTTTTGGCACATATAGGTAGTTATGTTCCCGCATCTTATGCTAGAATTCCATTGGTTGATAGAATTTTTTGTAGAGTAGGCGCCATGGATAATTTGGCTAGAGGTGAATCTACATTTTTAGTAGAGATGCAGGAAACTGCATTTATCTTAAGAAATTCAACACAGAAAAGTTTTGTTATTGTAGATGAGATTGGAAGAGGAACGGGCACAAGTGATGGTATTTCTATAGCTTATGCTGTTATGAGAGCATTGGTAGACAGAAACTGTATGACATTGTTTGCTACTCATTTCCATGAGTTAACTTCATGTGACCTCACAGGAATAAGACTTTTAACTTTAGAAGTTTCAGATGAAAATGGTACTATAATTTTTTTACGAAAAGTAAAAGATGGTGCGGTTAATACTAGCTATGCTTTACATGTAGCTAAACTTGCAGGTATTCCTAACAACGTTATTAGAGAAGCAAGAAAATTTCAGAATAACCATTTTGATGATTATTCTATATCTCAACCTAATCTGTTTGCTAGTCAGAATGATTATTCTATGTCTGAAGAAGTTTTGTCTTTTGTAGAAGAATTATCTGAAATAGATGTTAATAAACTTACACCAATAGATTCACTAAATATCTTATCTGATGTTGTAGCTAAGGCAAAAAAATATAAATTCTAAATGTTTAATAAGTGTTTGGTATGTAATTCTATAATTAATAGTAAAATTTTCAAAAATAGAACTTTCTTATGTCCTTTATGTAAAAATTTGATGATTAAAGATAGCTTTAATCATTTTATGGTTAGATGTAAAAATTGTTTTTATCCGCTTGTTGATGAAATTTATGAATGTCCACGTTGTAATATGGATGCTGAACACCTAAAAATTTATAGTGAATATGATTATTCTGCATCTTTTACTAGACGTTTATTTGAAAGATATAAATTTGAGTATGAAATACAATTAAGATTTTTTTGGGCTTTTCAGTATAACAGGATTATAAGGCATATAATTGAATCTAATTTAATTGAAATAGAGAAATTAATTGTTATTCCTGTACCATGTTCTAAAGTTAATCTAAAGAAAAGGGGCTGGGATCATATGTTGGAAATTTGTAAAGTTTTAAAAAGAAAATTTCATATAAACTATTTGAATGTATTAAAGACAAATACCTTAGCTAAAGAACCAGCTTTAGAACAAAAAAAGCTGAATTTAAAGGAAAGAATATCTAACGCTGAAAAGAAATTTAGGATAAATGAGAATGTTCTTAATAAGATTCCTAAAAATTCTGTTCTTGTAATTATAGATGATATTTTTACTACAGGAAGTACCATTTATGCGTGCAGTAAACTACTTTCTTCTAATGGCTTTAACGTCAGTCAGATTATGGCTGTTACTGCTTTTCAAGAATTATAAACTTTAAAAAAAAAATAGTATATGTATGCATGAACAAATATTTATTAGAGAAAAATAAAACCTATGTATCACAGATAAAGAAAGGGAAACTGT
>CACYEI010000039.1 GCA_902773355.1 uncultured Spirochaetales bacterium | reverse complement strand
TTTGTAGTGCTGTAGCTCCTCCATATGCTCTATATCTTTGGAGAATAAGTTATGATCCAAATGAATTTTTGTGGTTTGAAAAGGTAAAGCATGATAACTAAAGAAGAAGCATATTCAGAGTTTGATCTAATTTTAAGAACATTTGAAAATTTATTAAAAAAGGAATTCAATGAAGTTCCTGAAAAAAGAATTTTTCAATTAACAGAAGAAAAAGACTCTATACAAATTCCAGAGCAGAAAGTACTGGAAATAGAAAACCAAAAACATACAGTTGAAACTACTCCAGAAGACCCTAGATTATTTATGACATTATCTGAACTTGAGAATGAGGCTTTTAAATGTGAACGCTGTAATTTATGTAAAAATAGAACAAGTTTCTTTTTTGGTGAAGGAACCCTAAATAATCCTGATGTTTTGGTGTTATTAGGGAAAAGTGATTCTCTAGTATTTGAAGAAGAAGATAATAAGATGCTTGATATCTGGCTTTCTCATATATCTTTATTCAGAAATAAAAATTTGTATGTGTGTACTGTTTTAAAATGCAGATCTGAAAAATATTATAATAGTGACATAGATAATATAAATAGCTTGGATAATAATATTAAGGAATGTACTTTTTATTTAAAACAGCAGATTTTACTTACTAAACCTAGCTTTATTTTATGTGTTGGTATGGATGCTTATAATTCATTATCTGGAAAGAATTATGAAGAAGAAGATGAAAGTAAATATGGTAAAATTTTAATTCAGGATAAAATGCCTACCATGATTATTTATCATCCAAGAAATGTTAGGATTAAGAGCCAATTAAAAATTCCAGTATGGGAATATTTGAAAAAAATAGCATCATTTTTAAAGCTGGAAATAATAGGTAAAACCAAATGATAAGTTATGCATCTGTAGTTTTACCATTACCATTAAAAACAGAATTTATTTATTATTTTGATAATGATAAATTTGATTTAAAAGTAGGTATGCGTGCAGTAGTACCTTTTGGTTCAACTAAAAAAAATGCTTATGTAGTAAGAATTTTTAATGAAAAACCTGATTTGGATTTTGAAATTAAAGAAATTATTAGAGTAATTGATAAAGATGTAATTTTTACTGAAGAGCAGTATAACCTTTCTCTTTGGATGGAAAAATTTTATCTGAGTGCCAGAGGTGAGAATCTAGATACCATGGTTCCTGGTGGGAAAAAAGATATAGATTATGGCGGTTTGAATTCTTCATCTTATGAATCAAAGAATATTATTAATCTAACTGATGAACAGATTAGAGCCGTAGAAACTATAATTCATTCTGAAAAAAATCTTTTTTATCTTTATGGAATTACAGGCTCAGGTAAAACAGAAGTATTTTTGAGAGTGGCTGAAAATGTTATTAATAATGGTGGTCAGGTTATTTATTTGGTTCCTGAAATAACCCTTACATATCAGTTGGCACAGCAGGTGTCTGCCAGATTTAAAAATAAGGTAGCGGTTTTACACAGTGGGCTGACACCATCTCAGAGAATTAAGATGTGGAGAGAAATAATAACAGGTAAAGCATCTTTAATAATAGGGGCAAGGAGTGCAGTTTTTGCTCCATGTAAAAATCTTAAATTGATAATACTGGATGAAGAGCATGAGAATTCGTATAAAAGCTCAAATACACCTAGATACCATGCACGTCAGATAGCTCAAAAGAGAATAAGTGATACAAACGGAAAACTTCTTATGGGCAGTGCTACTCCAAGTTTGGAAGCATGGTACAGAATGAATTATATAAAAGATATGGTTGAACTTGAATTAACCAAAAGACCAGCTTTAGCTCAGCTCCCTAAAATTATAGTATCTGATTTAAATAATGAAAAAGGCGGTGGTTTTTCTACATTATTTGGAAATGATCTTATTATTGAAATGAATAAAGTGCTATTGGAAGGCAGGCAGGTGATTCTTTTTCTGAACAGACGTGGTTATAGCCGTTATTTTTACTGTTCTTCTTGTGGCTATGTGGCAAAATGTCCGCACTGTGATATAGGCTTAGTTTATCATAAATCAAAAAAGATACTGGAATGTCATCACTGCGGTTATAAAACTATTCCAAAGATATCTTGTCCTAATTGTCATTCTTATGATGTATCTTATATGGGATTTGGTACGGAACAGGTAGATGCGGAACTAGAAAGGTTATTTCCAAATTTTAAACATGCAAGGTTGGATACTGATACAGTAGCTAAAGATAAAAAATATATAGAAAAGATTCTTACAGATTTTAAGAATAATCAAATTCAGATTCTGCTAGGAACTCAAATGGTTGCTAAAGGTTTAAATTTTCCTAATGTTAAATTAGTAGGCATAATACTTGCTGACAGTACTTTGTATGTTCCAGATTTTAGAGCTTCAGAAAGGACATTTCAGCTTTTGGTACAGGTCAGCGGTAGAAGTGGTAGAGCTGATTCTGATGGGGAAGTAATTATTCAGACTTTAAGTCCTGAGAATAATGCTATAAAAATGGCTAGTAAACTGGATGTTAAAGGTTTTATTGAAGATGAGCTTAAATTTAGAAAAGCTACAAATTTTCCTCCTTTTTCTAGAATGATTTATTTAGTATTCAGGTCTAAAAATAAAATGAAAGCAGAAAAGGCCTCAAGTGATTTTTATAATGAACTTATAAACGTAAAAACGCATTATGGTATTACGGCTGAAATATTCAATCCTTCAAGTTGTACAATAGAAAAAATCAGAGATAACTTTAGATACCAAATATTAATAAAAAGTTCAGATATAAGGCAGGGAATAAAAATAGTGGATATAGCTACAGAACACGTAAGTATATCAAGCTCTGTTTTTTTAGAAATAGATATAGACCCTTTAGATGTGCTATAATTTATTCAGGGTATTTAAGTTTAAGATATTTAAGGTAAAATTGTTTTATGAATAATAAATTAAAAGATGAATTAATAAAATTAAAAGATGAAAAATCAATTCCTTTTCAAGCTAAACTTATGCCTACTGTTCAGCCTGATACTATTTTAGGGATAAAAACACCTGTTTTAAAAAATATGGCAAAAAATATATTGAATAGTGAAGAAGCTGATATATTTATATCTAATCTTCCTCATGAATACTTTGAAGAAAATCAGATTCATGCATTTCTTATTTCTTTTCAGAAGGATTATGATAAATGTATGAGTCAGTTAAATTTTTTTTTACCATTTATTGATAACTGGGCTACTTGTGATCAGATGTCTCCTATCTGTTTTAAAAAAAATCCAGAAAAAATATTACCTTTTATAGATGAATTATTAAAATCTGATAAAACTTACTACATTAGATTTGGAATAGGTATGCTAATGAGGTATTTTTTAGATGATAGATTCAACCTGAACTATGCTGAAAAAGTGGCAAAAATTAAATCTGATGAATACTATGTGAATATGATGATAGCCTGGTATTTTGCTACAGCTTTAGCCAAGCAGTATGAAAGTATTATTCCATTTATTGAAAATAAACGTTTAGACGTTTGGGTGTATAAAAAAACCATCAGAAAGGCTTTGGAAAGCTACAGAATACCTAAAGAACACAAGGATTATTTAAGAAAGTTTTCTGCATAAAAAATTGAAAAAAATATGCAGAAAATACTATATTTTATGCATAAAAATATTTAAGATATATGCAGCAATAAGA
>CACYEI010000038.1 GCA_902773355.1 uncultured Spirochaetales bacterium | reverse complement strand
TTAAATATAGAGGTTTAAGAATGAATTTATTTCAAAAATGCAGTGAATTTACTTTACCTGCAGAATATCAAAAAAAAGGTATATATCCTTATTTTCATTGTTTGGAATCTAAGCAGGCTAAAGAAGTAGTTATGGAAGGAAAACGTAAAATTATGCTTGGATCAAACAACTATTTAGGTTTAACTACATGTCCTGAGGTTGTAAATGCCAGTATAGAGGCTATAAAAAAATATGGTACAGGTTGCTCTGGTTCAAGGTTTATGAACGGAACACTTGATTTACATATTGAATTAGAAAATGAATTAGCAAAATTTTTACGAAAAGAGGCGGTTACTACTTTTTCTACTGGCTTTCAGTCTAATTTAGGAATAATTAGTTCAGTGGTTGGTAGAAATGATTATGTAATATGTGATAGAGAGAACCATGCCAGTATTTATGATGGTTGTAAACTTAGTTATGGTACTATGTTAAGATATCACCATAATGATATGGATGAATTGGAAAAAATGCTTCAAAAAGTTCCAAAAGATTCGGGATGTCTAATTGTAACGGATGGTGTCTTCAGTATGAGAGGTGATATAGCAAACTTACCAGAGATAGTAAGACTTGCTAAAAAATATGGAGCTAAAGTCATGGTGGACGATGCTCATGCCTTAGGAGTTATAGGTGAGGGAGGTAGAGGAACTGCATCATATTATAATTTGGAAAATGATGTAGATATTTATATGGGAACGTTTAGTAAATCTTTAGCTAGTCTAGGAGGTTATATGGCAGCAGATAAGGTAGTGGTTGATTATGTAAGGCATACAAGTAGACCTTTTATGTTTAGTGCATCTTTACCTCCAGCTAATGCAGCAAGTGCTTTGTATGCTTTAAGATATCTTATTAAGCATCCCGAACTTCCTGAAAAATTAAAATCTATTTCCAATTATACCAGAACATGTTTTAAAAAACATGGAATAAAGATTTTAGAGGCAGAAACGGAAACACCAATTGTGCCAATTTATACAAAAGAACAGGAATATACCTTGATTTTAGGAAAAAATCTTTTTGATAAAGGTGTATATGTTAATCCTGTTCTTCCTCCAGCTACACCAGAAGGTGAATGTCTGTTAAGAACTTCATTAATGGCTACTGTAACAGAAGATTTGATAGATGAAGCATCTGAAATAATATCAACGGAGATAGAACGTTTAAATTCTTGACATTTTTCATGAAAAAGAAACTTTATGGTAACAATGTTTTAATAACTGGGGCATCTAGTGGAATAGGTAAGGCAGCATCAGAATTATTTGCAGAAAAGGGTTATACGGTATATGCTGTTTCTAGAAGCTGTGATGAAAAAAAAATAAAATATGAATCTGGTGGTTCAATAAACACAGTACCTGCAGATGTTACTGATTTACAATCATTAAAAGCATTGTTTTTAAAAATACATTCTCTTGATATAGTCATTCATTGTGCTGGCTATGGTGTATCTGGCTCAATAGAGTATATGCCACTTGAAGATGCACACAAACAGTTGGAAACAAACTATTTTGGAGTTATGAACGTAAATTCATTAGCTTTACCTTTATTAAGAAAAAATAAAAATTCATTAGTATTAATTACAAGTTCTGTTGCCGGTTTGATTCCTATACCATTCCAGAGTCACTATAGTAGTTCAAAATATGCTTTGGAAGCCTATGGAGAAGCTCTTAGAATGGAAGCTAAATCTTATGGAGTCAATGTCTGTCTAGTTGAGCCTGGGGATACAAAAACAGGTTTTACAAAGGCAAGAAAAAATAACGAACCAGAGTTCAGCCCATATTATAAAAAATGTATTAAAGCGGTATCCAAGATGGAAAAAGATGAGCAAAACGGTAAAGACCCTAAAACTGTGGCTAAAGTTTTTTATTTACTGACTAAAAAGAAAAATCCAAAAGTCAGGACAGCTGTAGGAATTGAATATAAAATACTTTGTTTTTTATCAAGAGTTATGCCAGTCAAAATAAAAGAGTATATACTCACTAAATTATATTAACCTAGGAGAAACAATGAAAAAATTATTTACTTCTGAATCTGTATGCCAAGGGCATCCAGATAAACTTTGTGATTATATTGCTGATTCAGTTTTAGATGAGTGTTTAAAAAAAGATCCGTTTTCCAGATGTGCATGTGAGGTTTTAGCTGCACGTGATAATATAGTCATTGCCGGTGAAATTACATGTAAATCTAATATTAATGTTATAAAGATAGCTAAAAATGCTATAAAAGATTCAGGTTATAACCCTGAGAAATTTAATTTTTCAGTATATTTGCATAATCAGTCTGAAGATATTAAACAAAGCGTTGATCCTAATTCTTATGATAATGAATTAAAAGCAGGAGATCAGGGAACATCGTACGGATTTGCAACAGATGAAAGTGATTTCTTTTTACCATTACCTTTATTTTTATCTCATAGTTTAGTTAGAACTTTAGATGAATGTAGAAAAAATAGAATAATAAAGGGAATTCATAGTGATGGTAAGGCACAGGTTTCTATAGAGTATGAAGATGGTAAACCAATTAAAGTTAATACAGTAGTTTTATCAGTTCAACATGATGAAAATGTTAATTTGGATAATTTAAGAAAACAAATTAAAGATAAAGTAATAGATAAGGTATTTAATAGTAAATATAAGTATTTAATGTCAGATGATACTGTCATTTTAATTAATCCATCTGGTAGATTTGTTTTAGGTGGACCAGAGGCAGATTGTGGACTTACTGGAAGAAAAATAATAGTAGATACTTATGGCGGTATGGCATCTCATGGTGGCGGGGCATTTTCAGGAAAAGATGCAACTAAGGTTGACAGAAGTGCTGCATATATGGCTAGACATATAGCCAAAACAGTAGTTTATTCTAAGTTAGCTAAGAAGTGTCAGGTTTCTATAAGTTATGCTATAGGAAAAGCTGATCCTGTAGCCATAAATGTTGATACTTTTGGAACAGGAATCTATTCTGATAGTGCTTTATGTACTGCTATAAAAAATGTTTTTAAATTTAAGCCTTCAGAAATAATAAATACATTAAAATTAAGAGAACCTGTTTTCTCACGTACATCAGTATATGGACATTTTTCAAATCCTGATTTTGAATGGGAAAAAATTAAAGATAATGAGGTTAAAGCACTTTTAAATTCATTTTGATGTTAGAAATTTCATTTAAAATAAAATAATGAAAAATTATACAATTCTATAAAGACACTATCTAAAAATTCGTGTATACGTTAAATCAGATAATTCCTATTCTTTAGATTAATGATGGTAATAAATTAAAGATACTTCTGAGTGTTATTTTGGTTCAGGAAGATATGTTTTATCAATTTTAACTGTTTTTTCTGACAATTTTTTTAAATCAATTCTCTCCAGGCAAGATTTAGCAAGTATCCCCATTCCAAGTATTCCTGTTTGAGTGACTTCACATTTAATGATTTCTTTTTTTAGAATGTTTGCTTTTAGCTGATTATATTTATCATCATTTGATAAATATCCGCATGTAGTAATTTTATCATATTTTGTAAATTCATTATTTTGAAAAACATCTTTTAGAAAAGAAATTTTTTTATTTATATCCTTATTCGTAGTTTTACAGCTTATATTAAATACATCTTTATTAAAGGGGTGCTTATAGCATAGGAAGTTAGGATTATTAAACGGTGTGTATGATATGATATTTACCGTTTCTGCTGTTCCTGTTCTGTTACATATATTTCCTGAGTTA
>CACYEI010000037.1 GCA_902773355.1 uncultured Spirochaetales bacterium | reverse complement strand
TTCATTTTTGGAGGTAAAAATGGATACTTTTGATTTTTTTGATGAATTTGAAGATGACTATGATGATGACATAGATCTTGATGACGACTATGATGATGAAGATTTTGAAGATATTGATTTTGAAGAATATGAGGATGACTACGAAAATTATGATGATGATGACTATTTAGAATACGGAGATGATGATGGAGATGATACATTTGATGACGGTTTTTACTCCGAAGATGAAGATGAGGATGATTCAGATTTTGATCTATAAGTTTTATTCTTTCCTGTCAGTTTTTATTCTAAAACAACAAATGCAATAGCTAAATCAGCTTCATGAGTAATAGAAACATGACATTTAAGCGTGCCATTAGTTTTAAGTGTAGAACCATATAAGCTGATAACAGGGGCGCCATATTCATTATTTAAAGTACATATTTCACACGGCTTTACATTTTCAGAGAATCCATTACCTATAGCTTTAGCATATGCTTCTTTTACTGCAAACCGTGAAGCTAAAAACCTACATCTAATATCTTCATGTGCATTTGAAAGTTTTAAATATTCACTTATTTCACTTGAATGATAGTATTTTTTTATAAAACTTTCAGATATTTTTTTCATTCTGCTGATTTGGACAGCATCTACACCTATACCATACATTGAAAATCTATTTACTACTTGAAAAATAAACCCTTATATTAGATGGTTCTAAAGAAAAATTAACTAAAGAAGTATTAATAACCTTATCATAACCTTGGAAAGAGAGCTCAACAGGTGCATATTTTATTCCTTCACTGTCAACTTTAGAAAAATCAACTGAAACTTTAATATTAGAAACATCTACCATATATATTCTTTCCTCACTACCTGTAATTATCAAATTTACATCATTTGGTATTAAACTGTCAGCTTTAAAATCTTCAGGTAAGACAACGTTAAGAGGTAAAGTTACTGTTCTTCCCTGCCTTGAGGAAAAAAGAAAAATAAAGAAAATTAGCACCGCTAATAATACACATGCTAATTTAATTTGCCACTTATTCATCTTCTTCATCTCCCTTAAGTTCTATATCAAACTGAATATCCTGGTTAGTAAAGGAAGCCATTAATATCCTCTTTATCCTTTTAGGATCTAAGGCATAGTACATAACACCATTATACGCTATAGAAATTGCGCCTGATTCTTCTGACACAATTAAAACTATTGCATCTGATTCTTCGGACATACCCAACCCAGCCCTATGTCTTGTGCCAAATGACTGTTTTATAGCTGTCTGTGTACTTAATGGTAAATAACAACCTGCAGCCAAAATCTTTGATCCAACAATAATCATAGCACCATCATGTAATGGGGTATCATGATCAAAGACTGTAACAATTAGTGCTGTACTAATTTCTGCATTCAGCCTAGTTCCTGTATCAATTATGTTATTCAACTGTAAACTACGTGGGAATACAAACAATGCACCTCTTTTAGTTTTAACCAACTGTTCACAAGCTAATATTATACTATCTATCTGTTCTGATGTAGTTTGAGCATTTCCTATTCTGAATAATTTACCTTTTTTTATAAATCCAGATGCAAAGGCTCTTCTAAGCTCTGGATGATATAAAATAAACATAAAAACCACAAATGGAACAGCACCTAATGTCAAAATTTTCCTGAGTATATTTAAAGACAAAATTATAGAAACAAAATAAATTATTAAATAAGTAAAAGAAGGCTTTAAAATCTGACCAGCCTGATTTTCAAATAAAATTATATATGAATAGTAAAAAAAAACAGATAAAAAGGCTATCTGAACAACTGCTCTAATTATATCCAAAATCTCAAAACCTGCTATCATTTTCCTATACCGTCCAGTTAAGCGTCCTTTCTACAGCTTTTTTCCAAAAGCTTATCTTTTCCTTTCTAAGTTTATTGTCCATGGTACATTCAAATCTTTCTTTTTCCATCCATTTACCTAATAAATCATTTACACCTGAATACACACCTGTAGATATTCCAGCAGCATAAGCACAACCTAATGCAGTTGTTTCAGTAATTTCTGGTTTAATTACTGGGATACCTAAAATATCTGCCTGAAATTTCATTAACATTTTACTATTTGTTAATCCACCATCAACTTTTAAAACTTGCAGTTTTATCTTACTATCAGATTCTATAGCTTTTAATATATCATTAACCTGAAAAGCTGTGGACTCTAAAGCAGCTCTACAAATATGATTTCTATTACTAAATCCCGTTAATCCCGCTATAACACCTCTGGCATCAGAACGCCAATAAGGCGCAAATAAACCCGCAAAAGCTGGGACAATATAGACACCACCTGAATTATCTACCTGTTCTGCAAACAAATCTGACTGAGGTGCAGATTCTATTAACTTAAGATTATCCCTAAGCCACTGGATTAATGAACCAGCTACAGCTATTGACCCCTCTAGTGCATAAATTGGTTTATGCCCATCTTCCATATATGCCACTGTGCTAACCAGTCCGTTTTTTGAATTGCAAAGCTTTTCACCTGTATTCATTAAAAAGAAGCATCCCGTGCCATATGTACATTTTCCTAATCCTTGTGAAAAGCAAGCCTGTCCAAATAAAGCTGACTGCTGATCACCTAAAATACCTCCAAGTGGCACTTCTCCGCCAAAAGGGCCATAACAGGAGGTAAGACCATAAACCGTCCCCATAGATGGAACTATTTCTGGTAAAATATGCTCTGGAATATTAAAAATAGATAATAGTTCAGAATCCCATTTTAGTGTCTTAATATTCATAAGCATATATCTTGATGCGTTAGTTACATCCGTAATTACTTTTTTTCTTCCTGTTAAATTCCAAGCCAGATAGCTATCTATAGTTCCAATTACTACATCTCCTTTATTTGCAGCATTTCTTAAACCTTTAACATTATCTAACAACCAAGCTATTTTGGATGCACTGAAATATGGACTTAAGACCAAACCTGAAAGTTTTTTTATTTTATCTTCACCGTATTTTTTTCTTATTTTTTCTATTAAAACAGAACCTCTAAGATCCTGCCACACTATAGCATTATAGTAAACCTTTCCATTATTTGGATTCCACGCTATTACAGTCTCTCTCTGATTTGTAATCCCTACAGCTGCCATATCTGAAATATTTATATCAGCATCTCTTATAGATTTTACTATAGTCTCTACCGTATTATCCCAAATTTCATACGGATCATGTTCAACCCAACCTGGTTTAGGAAAATACTGCTTATGTTCCAGCTGGTTACTCCATACAATCTTTCCATTTTCATCAAAAATAATAAACCTAGTACTGGTTGTTCCTTGATCTATAGCACCAATGTATTTCATTTTTCCTCCAAATTTCTCACAAAATTTAGTATCTATTATCCAATATTACAGCAAATTTTGAAAAAGCTATATCTGAAAATCTTTCACAGCAAACATTAAAGGCTTCTTGTTTACTTTCCGCTACACCCGAGACAATAAAATCTATCTTCCTTGTTTCATCTTCATTTCTGCTTAAAAAAATTTCCACTTCCAATGATACCAGTATTCTACTATTTTTTAAACTAATAATATCTTTAATTGTACTTTTAACTATAACCACAGTATCTTTAATATCTGAAGATCTTAACAAATTCAATGTTCTTAATTCTGTTAAAAAATGCTCTCCAGTACTCACCAAATACGCATTATATCCATTACTTACAAATTTATTAACTAAATAATCAGCAAGAATATTTTCCGTAACCTCATTCTCATTTTCTGAATTTTCATAAGAAAAAATTGCTACTTTTTCATTAAGAAGTTTTGAATAATTAAATATAAAACTAACATTTTCTTCTAAATATTTTAATAAAACATCCGAATCTTCCGGAGAAATATAACTTAGATTTTTTATATCATCATAAAGATTTAACGTAAATTTTACGCTTCCTTCTGTAACAATATTTGCATTAACTGGATAAAAATATAAATCACCATTTTCATCTGTTCTAAATACATATTTATCTTCATAAATAGTAAAAGCTGGATCTCTTGCATTAAAGAAAGCAACAATATCCGAATTTTTTACTCGTGATGGCAATAAAGTATCAAATCTGAGCACTCTCAATATGCAGGAAATTTTAGATGAATCTTCAGAAACCAAAATAATCTTTATATTATTAAGAACATCTTTTACTACTGCCAAAATGGAATCATATTTATATTCTTTATCCAAATAGTTATCTAAACCTTTTGAAAGACACAAGGATTGAAGATAAAATGACAAACCTTCCACATCCTTATTTTCTATAAAGCACTTATCTCCTTCATTAACCAGGTTTTCTATTTTACTAACTGTTACAGATAAACTTTTAGCTTCATCTGTTCTAAAAGAACCTATAACTGAAAGTTTTGAATATGCATGAACGGAATAGTAATATTTATCTGGTTCATGAGTATTGTACATATTTAAAATACTTATATTTAATTCTGCAATAGAATCTGTTGTTATCAATTCTCTAAATTCAAGCAAAGTCAATTCTCTTCCCAGATACAAAGATATATTAGAAGAAAGCATTTCATAAGCTAGTAGCTTTGCCTCAGACAAATCTTCAGATTCACCATAACCTATAAAGCCTATCATATCCTTCTTCAGACCATACTGAGAATTTTGCTCCCAATATGGTCTATTGGTAGATGCACATGAAATAAACAAAAAAAAACAAAACAGGAAAATAAAAAAAATGTTTTTTATTTTCACTAGATATTCACCCCTATAGATATACCAGGACTAATACTTCCCACTCCCCATGAGCCTGAAAGCCATATTCCGTAAATACCCCATGTAAATATACCTAGATTATGTTTATATGCAAATCCGTAAGAACATGCAAAATCCACTGTATTTGATATTCTTACTCCTGCTGCAACATATCCCTCTAGCCTGGCATCTTCTACAAGTGTAAAACTAACTGAACTAAAAAAATTCGATAGTGGAGCTGTAATTCTTGCACCAAGCAAAACTAAAGGATTTGAACTTCCATTTGAATAAGTCATTCCTGCCATAATTAATGGTTCAAATGGATAAATTACAGTGGTAAATGAAAAATCAATAAATGAATATGATAAGCTACCTATTAGATTAGCTCTGTAAATATTTCCTTTCTTAGATAAGATTGAACCTGATTTTATGCCACTACCACTTGTATAATGTTTATCAAAAACAACTATATTTGTATCTTTTTCATCATTTTGCTGATTTAAAATCCTTCTTACAATAAGTGTGTTACCATCTTCATCTTTATAAGCAGTACCAACATTTGGAATAAGACTGAAATCAGAAGATGAAACCATATTTCTATAAATAAATTCAGCTGTATCTGCATAGGAAGCTGAAACAACCATAAAACCAAATAAAAATATAAAAAGAAATTTTAATTTAACTCTGCCCACTTTTTTACCAACTCCGTAATAAGTTCATAAGATTTAAACATGGCATCTAAACTTGCCCACTCATGACAACTATGTAGATTATGTCCACCTGTATATATGTTAGGACAAGGAATACCATGCTCAGCTATTCTAGCCCCATCTGTTCCACCCCTTATTATCTCCGTTCTTAAATCCTGACCTAAAGACTTCCCCGCTTCCATTAATGCCAGCATGGCTAGAGGTTGTTTCTCACTTGCCATATGCATATTTTTGTATGAAATCTTATAGTCTGTTTTTATTTCTCCACCATATAAATTCCGGATAGTTTCGGATGTAGAAATTAGAAAATTTATTCTTCTCATTAGATTATCATAATCAAAATCTCTAATTAGAATATCTAATCTTGCCTCTGCTATATTTCCGCTAATCTTATGCGCACAATAATATCCATAACGTCCATCTGTACCCTCAGGACTTTCAGCTTGTGGTAATAACGTTATAAAATGTGCACACATGGTTAAAGCATTAACCATACGCCCTCTGGCATAACCTAAATGAGTTGCAACACCAACAAATTCAGCTGTAAAACTAGCTGCATTAAAACATTCATCTTCTATAGTATAAATACTACTTCCATCCACTGTATATAAGGCTTTTGAATGAAGCTTTTTAATATCAAAAAAATCCATTCCATAGCCTGTTTCTTCATCTGGTGAAAATAAAATTTCAATTTCTCCATGTTTAATTTCCTGATGAGATACCAAATATTCTACAAAAGACATTATTATAGATACCCCTGCTTTATCATCACTTCCTAAAAGTGTTGTCCCATCTGAAAATATTAATGTAGTACCAATATATTTTTCTAATTCTGGATTATCAGAAACTTTAACTATATCTCCATTATTTAATACCACATCTTTACCATCATAATTATTAATAACAAACGGCTTTACCCCGTTTCCCTTTACATCTTCAGCTGTATCAACATGAGCAGAAAAACCTATGATTGTTTTACTTGAATCTGTAGCAGGTATTCTAGCCAAAAGATATCCGTTTTTATCCAACTCAACATAATTCAATCCAAAACTCAGAAGTTCTTCCTTAAGAATATTTAATAAAACCATTTGTCCTTCAGTAGAAGGATGGATTTTATCAGCAACACTTTCATTGCTCTGAGTATCTATTTTTACATATCTTAAAAATCTTTCAAGCAGTTTATTTTTTTCACCATTCATATTATTTATCATTTTTATTCCAACCTAAAATATTAAACAATAATTCTCTTTTTTTACATACTAAAAAATTAGTATAAGAAATAAAACTTCCATCTTTCAGATATAATGTAAATCCTTTTCTTATTCCTACTACCTTACCAAATCCCACAGATTTAAGGTCAGAAACCTTACATTCATCTTCTATTCTATAATTGTTTTTTTTATCCCTACATACCAATTTTATTTCACCATTAATAACACTTAACCTTCCTCTTTTCAAATCTTCTTCTACATTAGTAGGAACCTTACCAACAAAAAAACTTGTTTTAATATTCGTATTTAGTATCTTATTGTTTTTTCTTTTACTGACATAATATTTTGTAATCCAATAAAAAATAATCAATAAAAGCATGCTTGGATATAAACTCCAATAAAAAATAGAAGATATAAAAATATTTCTACCAAATGCTGCTAACAGGAAGAGTCCAAGTAAAAGAATTTTAATTACATATTCCATGACTTAATTATATATTTTTGTCTTGAAATGAGTAGTATTTTCTGCTAAATTCTAGTAGATGGTGCTGTACCCAAGCGGCTTAAGGGGGCGGTCTGCAAAACCGTTTTTCACCGGTTCGAATCCGGTCGGCACCTTTTTTGTTTTTTATGAAAAAACTTTTTTTTATTTTATTGTTTAATCTAATGATTTTTCCATTATTTGCATTAAATTATGATTTCTCTTTAGGTCATAGAAATTCAGTGGTTTTTAACACAATTATTTACCCTGAAATTTCTTTAGAAAATGATAGAATAAAAAGTAGCATAAGAGTTTTAGAAAACAGACAACTAGATTTTTTATTCATATACAAAATCATTAATGGTTTATTTAATTTAAACACTGGATTAAGCAATCAAATAGTTGATTTTAATTCTATTTCTGCGTCAATTTTCTTTACTGCTGAGTATTGTTATAAAATAAAATTCTTCAGCTTAAAGATAGGTGCAGGGATGCAGCTTTCAATCCTAAAAACCAAATATTTACAAAATCACATGTTTGCATTAACTCCTATCCTATTAGCAGTACTTGAAATAAATATAAATAAATTTACAGCACAACTGTATGTAAATTCACATAGTTTTAATGATCTTTCATGGAGGACATATCCAGTTTACGGCACTGTAGTTCAGTATGATATTAATAATGCAGTATCAATATATACAGATGTTTATGTAAGGGCAGCAGAATATTTGGTTGATAACTGGAGAATGATTAACAGCCTAGGTGTTAGATTGGGACTTAAAATTAACTCATGATAAAAAAAATTTTTTTAAGTCTATTTTTACTGGCTTTTATTACTTCATGCTTATTGTCACCAAACGACATAACAAATGCTTATACTTCAAATCCATTTGATAAACCAGTATTAATACCAAATGAAAATGAAAACATTAATTTTATTTTATTCACAGATGTACATATAAATAGAGAAAAATTTGAAAAAAATATAACACACTATTATGATAGTATTTACTCAGACCTATCAAATAATTCATATGATTTTGCAGTAAGTCTGGGTGATCTCAGTGATAACGGAGAACAATCCGAAGAAGTTTTTCATTTTGTTAAAACAATCACAGAAAAAACAAAATATAAACTTATGATTCAATGTGTAGGGAATCATGATAGAAAAGGTTCTAATTCATATGCCACTTTACTTGAGAAAGACCAAAAAACCATGTGCAGATACAGATGCGGAAATCTATCCATCTATGTTTTAGATAATTCAACTAAAACATTTACAAATAAGCAGTTCATGTGGTTGGAAGAGGCACTGGAAAAGGATGATTCCAAATATAAGATTTTTCTTGCACATGAAAATATTGCTGCAGGAACAAATTTTTCAAACACTTTAGTTATGTCAGGATTTTCAGACATACATGAAATGAACAAATTATTTTCTTTAATGGACAAATATAATGTAGGACTTATTTTTACAGGACATACACATTCAGGTAACGTAATCTATACCAGCCCAAATAGAAAATACAGTGAATTTAACTGTATATCATTTGTTTCAACATTAAATATCTTTGAATCTGGAGGTTATTGTTATGACGTACAGATAAACCAAACTGACGGCTCTGTACACATTAATTCTTATAATGCAAAAAATATGGAGAAAAAAAATACATATATCTTTTCTCTCCCAAAATCTGATTAATCACAGTCTATAAGTTCATAATCCTTACGGCCATATCCTATTTTATCAGCAAAATCTAAAATTAATTCTCCATGTCTGCTACTGACTCTTTCTAAAAAATGTTCTCTGCCAGGGTCTTTTGAATTATGAATTAAATCTATACATGCTTTATCTAAAGCAACAGGATCTGTAGATGAAAGAATACCTATATCTTTCATACATGGATCTTCCGCAACTGCACAACAATCACAATCCACAGACAAATTACAAACCATATTAATAAATGCAACATTATTTTTGAAATAACGCACAACAGAACCTGCAGCATCAGCCATAGCCATTAGAAAAGTATCCTGTTCAGCTAACTTAGACCAAACCTTTTTCTGATTTTCTGTTACATCTGCTGAATGTATAATAGATTTTCCAGCTGTAGAAGCGCAACCTATAGAAAGTTGTTTAAGTGCACCTCCAAATCCTCCCATAGGATGTCCTTTAAAATGAGAAAGCACTAAAAGTGAACTGTAATTTTTTATATTTTTTCCAAGCTTGTTTCTATGTATAGCTAAACCATTTGGAATTTCTATTTCAAAATCAGGTCCCTCCGCATCTAATAAATCCACATTAAAATATTTAGTCCATTCGTGACTATTTAAGAGATGAAGATGTTTCTCTGTAGAATTTCTTTCTCCAGAATATGCTGTATTACATTCTACAACTGTACCATTAACATACTCTACCATATTTTTCATAAATTCAGGATGAAGATAATTCTGATTTCCTTCTTCACCTGAATGTACCTTAACTGCTACTTTATCCACAAGCTCTATACCTAAAAACTTATACATATCAACTACACGCTCAGGTGTAATAACCTTACTAAAATAAACCTTAGATTTACTCACCTATAACCTCCAGACAGTAACTAAATCCTATATGAAACTTTGTTACCAATCAATATTTTCTAAATAGATATCTAATTCTTTGACTATCTAAATTATCATATAAATAATATTTAAATTGACATAAAATCAAAACAACGGTATTATTTAAAATTAACCCTGTATTCAGCTTTGAATATAGGGTTTTTTTATCAGAGGTGTAAATTTTGGAAAAAGAAATAATCCCATCCATACATTTTTATGATCAAGATTTTGTGGACTTATATGATAGGTCTTGGGTTTGGATATCAGAAAACTGGAAAAAAGCCAGTAAATCAGAAACAAGTTTTGGATATCTTTCATATGCAAACCAAAAAACATTAAGTCTTTACTACAGTTGTCTTTCAAGCTTTTTTTTGAATTACAGTAATTCTGTTTATTCTCCACTAGAAACTATAGATTACTTTTACAGTAAGCAGGAACCTAATGGAGCCATTAGAAACGAATATTCATTAGAAACAGGAAAACCCGCCCTTACAGGAGAGAACCCAGAAGGAGTAGTAATTCCCTTATTAGCATATGCTGAATACTATTTTTATCATAAAATTGGGAATAAGAAACGTCTTAGAGAAATAATGGTTAATATAGAAAACTATTTTAACTGGCTCACTAAAACTTTCATGAAAAAAAATGGACTTTTTTCTGTTCCAATATCCGCATGTATGACTGGTGATATACCTAGAGAGGATACATATTATCCTATTGATTTTAATGCAGCAGTAGCAGCAAATGCTCTTTATGCATCATACATAGGAGACATACTTAATGACAAAGAAATGAGTTTTAAGTACAGTAAAATTTATTTTTCACTTAAAACACGCATTAATGCATTAATGTGGGATTCTAAAACAAGTTTTTATTATGATTTAGATAAAGATGAAAAGAAAACAAATCTAATGCTTTTCTCTTCATACTGGGTTTTACTTGCAGAAATTCCAAGTAAAGAAATGGCTACATCCATGATTAGTTATCTTAAGGATCCAAAGTATTTTGGATCTGATAACCCTTTTCCAACTATCAGTATGAAATCTCCAATATTCAAAGAAAACATACAAGGCTATGTAGGAGCAGTCATACCATTTAATATCTACTTAGCAGCTAAAGGTCTAGAAAAATACGGTGAATATTCTTTTGCAAGGGAATGTGCCATAAGGCATCTATATTTTATTTTAGACACCTTAAATCCTGAAGAAGGGGTAAATGGAGATGTATGGGAAGCCTACCTACCTAATAAAGAAGGAATTCCAAAATCCAGTAATCTTAAGAACTTCCCAGCAAAAAGATTTTTACCACAAGTGTGTCTAATATCTATAGCATTAATGATAGAAAATATTATTGGTTTAAATATTTCTTTACCTAGAAAAACTGTTGATTGGACTGTACCTCTACTAGAAAACATGGGCATAGAAAAATTATCACTGAAAAGAAACTATATTTCTATTCTTAGTAATAAAAAATCCAGAGGCTGGGAAATAAGATTAGAAAGTGAAAAACTTTACTATTTTACAATTGTTATACTAGATGAAAAAAAGAAAAAGACTCTTCCAATCCCAAGTGGAAAATGCTCTATGCTTATAGACAAATTATAATAGGATCAAAATGTTTATTGGATATATTTTTCTTATTTTTATTATAGCTACTGTATTCAGGTTGTTTAATAGATTTAATAATACTTCATACAATAACTATAGTTATAGAAACCACTATAAAGAACGTAATTCATCTATAGAATATGAAAATGCCTTTTTTAATGGTACTTTTTCCATGTTAGCAAAATTAGCATGTGCCGATGGACAAATAAATGATAATGCTAAAAGAAAGATTGAACAATTTATGAATTATAATCTTAATCTATCTCCTGAAGCCTATAATCATGCTGTTTCAATCTTTAATAAAGCGTTATCTGATAACAGAAGTTTTGAAAGTTATGCTGATGAATTTTATAATTCCTTTTCAAACCAGCTAGACATCTTACAACTTCTAATTGATATTTTTTATAGAGTAGCCATGTCAGATGGTCATATGTCACTTAAAGAAGACAGTATGATTTATTATGCTGCTAGAAGATTCAATATTCCTGATAGCGTATTAAGATTAATTAAAAACCGCTATGGTGGTAATAGTACTTCAAGCTCTACAAGATATTATGCGGTTTTAGGATTAAAAGACAATGCGTCAAATGATGAAATAAAAAGTACCTATAGAAAATTGATAAAAGAATTTCATCCAGATACCGTTTCACAGAAAGGAGCTGGAGAACAATTTAAAGAATATGCAAAAAAAAGATTTCAGGAAATTCAAGATGCGTATGAGCAGATTTGTAAGGAGCGTGGAATTAAATGAGTTATGAAGTTACTGCTACTAAAAAAAGACCTCAGAATTTTGATTCTATGGTAGGACAGGAATTTGTAGTTTCTACACTAAAGAATTCAATAAAAAACGGTAGAATTGCTCATGCTTATTTGTTTAGTGGACCTAGAGGTGTAGGTAAAACTACAGCAGCAAGAATATTAGCTAAAGCACTTAACTGTGAAAAAGGTCCAACTGATAATCCATGTGGGGAATGTGATAATTGTAAGGCAATTACTAAGGGAAATAGCTTAGATGTTATAGAGATAGATGGAGCCAGCAACACAGGTGTAAATGATGTTAGGATTATAAAAGAAGAAGTAATGTTTCCACCTTCATCATCATCTTATAAAATATACATAATAGATGAAGTACACATGCTTTCCCAAAGTGCTTTTAATGCATTACTGAAAACAATAGAAGAGCCACCAAGTTATGTGGTTTTTATTTTTGCAACTACAGAATTACAAAAAGTACCTGCCACCATAAGAAGCAGATGCCAACAATTTAATTTTCACTTAATTAATGCAGATGTAATAGCTTCTCAACTAGAAAAAGCAGCTAATGATTTAAATGTTAAATTTGAAAAAAGTGCTCTGAATTGGATAGCTAAAGAAGCTACAGGTTCCATGAGAGATGCTTACACCCTTTTTGATCAGGTTGTTTCCTTTTCTGATGGTAATATAACAATGTCAGGAATAAAAGACAAACTAGGTTTAACAGGTCAAGATAAACTTAACAGCATGGTTCTAAGCATTTTAGATAATAAGGTTTCTAATGCTATTTCTGATCTTAGGGAACTGCTGGCATTTGGAGAAAGCATTGAACAGATTATAAAAGACTTTATAGAATATTTCAGAACACTGCTTTTACTATCACAAGGGATAACATCAGAAAACATTTTAGGAATAAGTCCGTCAGAATTTCCAGAAAAGATTAAAACCGCTTTTACTGTGGAACAACTGGAAGCAGCACTTGAATTACTATTTGAATTGTACCGAAACATTAAATACTCTATAGATCCGGTATATGAGTTTGAATTTATTTTAAGTAGACTTTCTCATCTAAAATATTTGGCATCTAATACATCAATAATTACCAGGTTAGAATCACTTAAAACAAATATAGATAAAATGCCGTTTACTGATTCAAAAAAAGCTGACATTCCTGATAAACTAGAACCAGAGTTACCACATATAGAAAACCAACTAAAAATTCAGCATCAAGAAAGCAAAAAACCATTTGAAATTGCAAAAAATTTATTTTCAGGAGTTGAGGTTGAAATATGAGAGCATTAGAAGACTTGACAGGATATCTATCCAGACTACCTGGAATTGGAAAAAAAAGTGCATCTAGAATAGCTTTCTACCTTGTAAAAACTCCTTCTTCATATAATGAGGCATTTTCTGATGCTATTTTAAATATTCAAAAAAAAATAAAAATATGTCAAATCTGTGGTTCTTATTCTGAATCTGATATTTGTGATATATGTTCTGACGCAAATACAGATAAAGAATCAATCTGTGTAGTTGAACAACCACAAGATGTAATAACCATTAAAGATTCAGGAGTCTATAAAGGCTTATTTCATGTATTAGGCGGTGCTATCAATCCTTTAAATAATGTTTTACCAGAAAATTTAAGAATAAAAGAGCTTATGGACAGAATTAAAGACAACAATTTCAAGGAGATTATATTAGCAACCAATCCAAATGAAGAAGGAGATTTCACTGCCAGATATATTCTGAGGTTATTAAAAGATATTGATGTTAAAGTTACTAGGTTAGCTTCTGGATTACCAATAGGTGGTGATTTGGAGTATGCAGATAAAAGCACACTTTTAAGATCATTTAACAGTAGAGTTAATTTTGAATAAAAAATAAGGAAATAATAATGAATCTTTCTAAATACAGAATGGGTATAATATATATGATATGTTTTGCCCTGTTTTCTATTATGGTTCTGACTATAGATGTACACAGCACAGGGCAAGTGCTTAACAATGAACAAGTATATATTGGTTTTTACTCATTAAATATCTTTTTTAAGAATCTTATTGGATTCAATCAATTATTTTATGTTATTTCTGATATTATTCTTTACCTATCCTTATTTACAGCACTGATTTTCTTTATGATTACACTTTATCAGTTTTACAAAAGAAAAAGTTTCATAAATGTTGATTTTAATTTAAGACAACTAATGCTTTATTATTTCATTCTTGTAATTATTTATCTTCTTTTTGATAAGTTTTTACCTATTAATTACAGACCAGTATCAATAAATGGGGACCTCTCTCCCTCATATCCTTCCACTCATTCTCTATTTGGAGGGTTTATATTTCTTTCTTCTATTATTCAAATAAGAATTTACATTAAAAATAAAAGTATTCTCAAATGTCTTTCTGTCATATGCTATGGTCTTTCTGCGTTAAGTTTTATAACTAGAATGATTAGTGGAGTGCATTGGTTTACAGATTTAATAGGAAGTTTATTTTTGGTATTATCAATTTTATATTTTTATAAGGGAGATTTAATTCAAATATGAAAAAAACTTTGTGCCTTCTTTTAATTTTAATTTTATCTATATTTTCTCTCTGTGCAACAGAGTCAATAAATTCAACTCTACCTTCTTTAGATAAATATTATGTTGACATTCTTAAAAATGGAACACCACTGAATGGCTCAACCTTGGATAATGGTATTTTACATTTAATTCCCAAAAATACACTCATTTATAACATGGCTGAAAAAACATCTAGCAGCAGTAATTCTTTTTCTGTTTCAATTACAGCTTTCAAAACTTATAACTCAAGCTGGAACAATCTGTCAGAAAATGAAAAACTTCTGAAAATTTTTAACATTGTTACAGCTATTTCAACCCAAAAAGGAATTAAATATATTTCTAGAACATCTGGAAACAAAGAAAAAGTTCTCATGGAAGATTCATATTGTATTAGTGATTTGGATAAAAAAAAATCTAAAATAGATGACCCAAAATTCTTATCAGTTCCAGCTTCATATCAATTATACACTTATCAAAAAGATAACAGATTCTCTGGAAATACATATACTGTTAACTATAAAACAACAGATGATGAAATATTTATGGAAATAAAAAATCATACTCCTTTAAAATTTCTAGGTGTAACATGTGTTGAAAAAGAACAGCTTTCCATGTTTATAGATGTACTAAAAACAAAAGAAGGTCTGTTAATTTCATGTATAGCAGAAATAAAAAATAAAAAACCTAAAATTAATCTTTTATTTTATACGGTAGATTTAGAAGATTCATTCACCAGAAGAATTACCAGTCTTAAAGATTGGTTTATTAAATATGCAGATACAGATGTATAATCAAAAATAATCAATTAATACTTGGAGATGTACCGCAGTGGTCTAACGGGGCTGACTCGAAATCAGCTTAGGTGTAAGCCTACGTGGGTTCAAATCCCACCATCTCCGTTTCTTAAGAAACCTATATAAATTAAAATCCTATTCTCTTTATAGTTAAATTTTTATAAACTAGCTTTATGCTTTTATATGTTAATTTTCCATCTTGGATAAGACCTGAAGTAGTATCATTTCTTCCTGTAAGATGGTACTCAGTTATGTATATTTTTGCATTTATAACAGCCTATATTGTTTTCAGAAAGCTGTGTAAACAGGGACAGTTAGGTTATATGGATGAAGAAAAAAGCACTTCTCTATTCATATATGTTATAGTGGGTTTAATTTTAGGAGCCAGAATTGTGTCATGCCTTATTTATGATAAAAGTGCCAATTACTGGACTCATCCATGGCTAATGTTCTGGCCTTTCAACTCTGCGGGGAAATTTATTGGTTTACCTGGCATGAGTTATCATGGGGGTGTAATTGGTGGGTGCCTATTAGGATATATTTTCTGTAAGAAAAACAATTACAGATTCACAGATGTAGCAGATGTACTTATGATAAGCATCTCATTAGGTTATACATTTGGAAGAATAGGTAACTTTATTAACGGTGAACTATGGGGAAGATGTACAGGCTCTTCCTATGGTATGATATTTCCAAATGCTCCTTCTTTTTCTACAAATATTGAATGGGTAAGAGAATGTGCAGATAGAGCAGGAATCACCTACAACATAGGTGATTATGTAAACCTACCTAGACATCCATCTCAGTTATATGAAGCATTCTTTGAGGGAATTGTTTTATTTTTAATATTATATTATATTGCCCGTCCTCAAATAAAAAAACACGGAAGAGGACTTTCAAGTGGTATGTATTTTCTGGGATATGGCTTATTCAGATTCATTATAGAATATTTTAGAGAGCCTGATGAGCAAATGGGATTTATCATAAAACTGGGAAAGGAATGGGATCCTCCTGCACTATTTAAATCATTATTAAACATTTCCATGGGTCAAATACTATGTTTTATTATGATTTGTATTGGGTTGTTTCTTATAATCCGCTCCACAAGACTTGAACCTACAGTTTTTAGTACAAAAAAATCAAAAAAGAGATAAAAGGGAAAAGTATGACAGTAAATGAAAAAATATATGCTTTAAGAAAAGTTATGAAAGAGAATGATCTAGATGCCTATATAATTAATGGAACAGATCCACATCAAAGTGAATATGTTAGTGAATGTTGGCAAACTAGAGCATTTATCAGTGGTTTTACAGGGAGTGCTGGAACTGTAATTATTACTCAATATGATGCATATATATGGGTGGATTCCAGATATTTTATCCAATGTGAATTAGAAATTAAAGATACTGAATTCAGGATGAAAAAAATAGATGGAACTGAAGCTGAAACAATTAATGATTATTTGAAATCTTTAGGTTCAGATAAAAGCATAGGTATTTCTGCAGAAACAATTACAATAAGTGAAATAAAAGAATATGAAAAAGAAGGAATAAAAATAAAGCCTGTTCCAGACCTTTTAAACATCATTTGGGAAAACCGTCCAGCAATTCCATGCTTTCCTGTTATCAAACTTTCTGACAAACTTTGTGGTAAATCTGTAAAAGAAAAAATTGAAGATTTAAGGAAAAAAATAAAAAGTATTAATGCTGACTGTACTCTAATCTCATCATTAGATGATATAGCATGGATTTTAAATTTGAGAGGTTCTGATATCAATAATTGTCCAGTTTTTATTTCATATCTTTTTATAGATGAAAACAATGCTATTTTATATACATCTTTGGAACATTTTAAAAAAATAAAAACTGAAAATTTACTTTATAAAATTGAGGATTATAATAATATATCTGATAAACTATCCAATCTTAATAGCTGCAGCATATACCTTAATCCTGAAAAAACAAACATGTATCTTTATTCAAAAATTAACAAAGATAATGTAAAAATTATTTTTGGTAATGATTATTCAACATTAATGAAAGCATGCAAAAATACATCTGAAATAGAAGGCATGATAAATGCCCATATTCAAGATGGAGCAGCAATGGTTAATTTTTTCTCAGAAGTATACTCTACCTATACATCTGAGAAATACAATGAGCTGTCTTTAGCCAAACTTTTAGAAGAAAAAAGAAAAAAATCTAAAGATTATATTAATCCGTCTTTTGATACTATATCAGCCTACAAGGAACACGGAGCCATAGTTCACTACAGTGCTACTGCCCAAACAAATAAAGATATTTCAGGAAATGGCTTACTTGTTTTAGATTCTGGTGGTCAGTATAAAATGGGAACCACGGATATTACTAGGACACTTCTATTTGGTAAAGCTACTAAAGAACAAAAAATAGACTATACTTTAGTACTTAAAGGTCACCTAGCTTTAACAAAACAGTGTTTTCCTCAAAAAACTACAGGACTCCAATTAGATATTCTAGCTCACCAATTCCTTTGGAACCAAGGGTTGAATTATTATCATGGAACAGGTCATGGAGTTGGATGCAGATTAAATGTCCATGAAGGCCCACAGCGTATTTCCAGCCACGCAAATGCAGGTAAAGTAGCATTAGAAGAAGGTATGGTTATAAGTAATGAACCGGGACTATATAAAGAAGGGAAACACGGTATAAGAATTGAAAATCTAATCTATGTTACATCTTACATGGAAACAGATTTTGGAAAATTTTATAAATTCAACACACTCACATGCTGTCCATATGAAAAAAAATTAATACTAAAAGAAATGTTAACTGCTGAAGAAATAGAACAGATTAATACATACCACACATGGGTTTATAGACAATTAAAAAATTTAGTTGATAAAACATCATTACCATATTTAAGAGAATCTACACTACCGCTCTAATTTCAACTAATCTAATTTATTCCCACTAAGAATATCTTAATCTTAAAGAAAGTATTTAATAAAAAAAACCCTTTGATTATAAACAAAGGGTTAATTATATAAAAAAAATAATTGTATAAAAAAATTAATTATATAAAAATTATTTAATCAAAAAGATAGTCTTTTAAATCCTTCAAATCTTCATCTGTAACTTTTATGACAATTTCTTCATTAAACCTAGGGCTCTTCCTATAATTAACAGTTTCTCCATTTAAATACTTAATTAAATATGCATATTCATCAGCAGCAATTTCAAGATTGACTCCTTTAGCCTGAGTTAATGTAACCTCATCCTGTCTGTATTTCTTACGTTGATTCAAATCAGTTCTTCTTGAGGCTAACTCCGCTCTAACTGCATCAGAAGCCCCCTGTGGTGTTCTAAGTTTAGAAAGTTCTTTATTAATTTCCTCTATTTCTGTCTTTATTTCCTGAATATTATTATAAGCCATATCAGCACCTGCAGCTGAATTTTTTGCAATAATATACAAAGATCTCATAGAAGTAACACCAGGGAATCTGATTAAAGCCCTAGGAGTTTCTTTCTTGACTCTGACCTTTTTTACTACTACGGCTGGCTCTTCTTTTTCTTCTACGCTTTCATCTTTTACTTCTGGTTTTACCTCAGGTTCAAGCTCCACCTTAGGTTCTTCTTTAACTTCTTCCTGAACAGGTTCTGGTTCCTGCTCAACCTGAAC
>CACYEI010000036.1 GCA_902773355.1 uncultured Spirochaetales bacterium | reverse complement strand
CCTATTTTTGCCACATATTTTGAGAATTACCATAATATGACAAATTCTCAAGTAACACTTTTATTTTTTTGTTACACATTAAGCGTTTTTATTTTTGAAATTCCAACAGGCTTATTAAGTGATAAAATTGGTGAAAAAAAATCTTTATTAATTGGTTCTTTACTGGTTTGTATTTCAACATCATTTTTTTTATTTGGAAATTTTATTTTAATATTCATAGGAGAATTACTTTTTGGTATAAGTAGAACATTTTTCTCTGGCTCTTTTGAATCTTACATCTTTCATTACACAAAAATTTATGATGAGAAATATGGGAATATACTATCTAAGGCATATACATGCCAATGGATAGCATTATGTTTTTCTTTTATAGGATGTTCAATAATTTCAAAAATTACATCTTTAAGATATGTTTTCTTTTTCACACTATCACTAAACATTTTTTGTTTAATATCATCTTTTTTTATTCCAAAGATAGAAAAACAAAATAAAAGCAGATATCTAAATATTTTTGTAAATGGCATTATAGATTTAAAATCAAATAAACAACTTCTTTCATCTGCCATATTCAATGCTTTCTTTTTATCATTTTTAATATGTGGATATCATATCTTTCAACTTTACATAGAAGAAACATCTCTAATAAAAGATGTTTCATTAAATGGTTTTATATACTTTTTAGGTGCACTATTTGCAAGTATGGGATCTGTCCTATTTGAAAAAAAAGAAAATAAAATTCTTTCAAAAAAAATTGTTTAATAATAGCATCAATTACCTTAATGTTATCCTTTATGGGATTATTTTTTTCACCCATATTAATCATTGTAATAATTCTGTTTTGCACTTTTCGTATCATATGGGGCTATTCTATGCCTTTATTCTCTGTTATTATAAATGACTACATAAATGATGATAATTCCAGAAACACCATTCTATCAATTATTTCACTACTTTCAAACATAATTGAATCAATAATTCTTCTAATATTAAGTGGAATAAAAGTTACTGCAAGTTATTATCTAGTAATAAGTATTTTTATATTAATATATATAATTTTGTTATGTCTAAATCCATATATAAATAATACTAAGCAGTTAGGTAAAAAATGAAATGATAGATTTATACATTAAAAGATTTCATAAATGTAACATCACCATAGGAATAAAACCTATATTTTTCATTTACTGCGTGTTTATACGCATTTAGTATGTTCTCCGTACCAGCAAAAGCGCATACTAAAACAAGTAAAGTTGACTTTGGTGTATGAAAATTTGTAATAAGTTCATCTACTACATGAAATGTAAATCCAGGTTTTATAAAAAGTCTTGTTTCATTCTCCCCGCTTTCTACCAAACCTGATATATTACTATAAGCACTTTCTAACGTTCTCATACTTGTAGTTCCTACGGCTACTATTTTTCTATGATTCTTTTTTGCTAGGTTTATAGCTTCAGCTGTTTCATCAGGAATATAATAGTGTTCTGTATGCATGATATGATTATCCAAATTTTCAGTCCTAACAGGCAGAAAAGTACCAAGTCCTACATCCAGTGTTATTTCTCTAATTTCTATATTTTTACTTTTTAGATTATTAAAAATTTCTTCAGTAAAATGTAAACCAGCCGTAGGACAAGCAAGTGAACCATTATTTTTAGCATATATTGTCTGATATCTGTTTTCATCTTCTTTTTCATCATCTCTTTTTATATATGGAGGAAGAGGGACATGCCCTATCTTATCAAAAAATTCATTGTCAACGTTTCTACTAAACTTAACTACTCTTATACTTTCTTCTTCTGTGGAAACTATGGTACCAGTGCAAAATAAGGAACCGGCTTTATCAAAAAAGCTGTAAAGTTTTCCAATATGCTGACGTTTTGCCCTAGAAACCATTGCTCTATAAGTATCATCAGAAATTCTACTAATTAGCAGAAATTCAACTTTAGAACCACTGTCAGATACTCCATAAATTCTGGCCTTAATGACTCTGGTATTATTAATAACCAATAAACTGCCTTCATCTATATAATCAGAAATATTTTTAAAAACAGTATCTTCATAAGCACCTGTTCTTTTATCTAAAACTAATAATCTGTCTTCACCCCGCTTTTCTGACGGTCTCTGAGCTATTAATTCATCAGGTAAATTAAAATCAAATGTACAAATATTCATTTTTATTCCTTAGAAACGCTAACTTTAGCAACACGTCTTTTTTCCATTTTAAGGACTTTAAAAGTCATATTCAAAAAAGAAAAAGACTCTCCTTCTTCTGGAAAATGATTAAGCTGTTCCACTACCAGCCCACCTAGTGTTTCACTATCAACATTTAATTCTTCCTCATCTAAATTAAAAAGCCCAATAAAATCCTGAATAGATACATCTCCATCTAAGATGTAAGAAGAATCAGAAACAGGTATAATTTCATTTTCTACAATATCAGTTTCATCCCAGATTTCACCTACCAACTGCTCTAAAACATCTTCCATTGAAATAATTCCAAGTGTTCCACTGTACTCATCAGTAACAATAGCTATATGTTGTTTTGAAGATTTTAATAAATTTAAAACAGTTGGAAGTTTAGTTGTTTTATAAGTAAAACATGGTTTTAAGAGGATATCTTCCAAATTAAAAGCATTGTTATTATTCATAATCAATGTATGATAAAAACTATTCAAATGAAGAATCCCTATTATATTATCTATACTTCCCTTATAAACTGGGATACGTGTATATTTTGAATTGTCAATAAAATTAAGTATTTTTTCCCATTCCTCATCAATGCTTAATGCTAAAACATCAACTCTTGCAGTCATTACTGAAGAAGCTGTGGTTTCTGAAAAATCTATTGCATTTTTTAAAAGATCCGTATCATCTTTATCCAAGATACCTTCACTGTTTGCAGTTTCAATTATGGACTGCAGTTCTTCAACAGATTCTTCAACATCCTCGTTTTTTTCTCCCTTAAAAGGAGATGTAATAACTTTAATTAACCCAGTCACTGCAAAAATAACAGGAAAAAAAACATCCATGAGAATTGATATAAAAAAAGAATAATTCATGGCTTTCTTAGTTGGATTTCTTCTGGCACTGATTTTTGGGATGGTTTCACCAAATATAATTATTAAAACTGTAATAACAAATGTACCTAAAGTTGAATATTTGACACCGTTAACCTGCCCAAATAAAACTATTAATAATACAGAAACTAAAGAAGACACCGCAATATTTACAAGGTTGTTACCAATCAAAATTGTAGAAAGGGCCCTGTCAAAATTATTTACAATTTTTAAAGCCCTACTGGCTTTTTTATTTCCATCCTTCTCTAAAGTTTCTAAGCGTACGGTATTTACAGAGGAATAAGCTAATTCACTTCCTGAAAAAAAAGCAGATAAAATGATACAGAGAATTATGGCCAATGATAAAAGTAAAATCTGCATCATTTTTTTTCATTCTCCATGTTATCTAAAATGATTATACGTAGTGTTAGAATTCTGTGATGTGATATTTTCTCTACTATCACTCTTAAACCATAATAATCAAAATACTGCCCTTTCAACGGAATTTGATTAAAATGTTCATAAACCCACTCTCCTAAAAGCATATTTGTAAGATCTTTATCTTCTTCATTAGGATCTTCAAAACCTATCTGGTCAAAAACATCGGATAAAATCATATCTGCTCTAACCAGAAAAACTTTTTCTGAAATTTTTTTGATAGAAACGGTGACTTCATCACTTTCATCCCATATATCTCCAACCAATGCTTCTAAAATATCTTCTACAGTGACTATTCCAAGTGTTCCACCATAATTATCGGTAATAACCGCCATATTTAATTTGTTTCTGCTTAGGGCTGGAAGTAATTTATGTACTTCTGTACTCATATGTGCAAAATGAACTTTGTTCAAAAGTGGTCTGATATCTGGAGCTTTCCCTGTTTTTAAATATGCTCTCATATATTTTCTGAATCCTAAGACACCTATTATATTGTCTATAGTGTTTTCATATACTGGGATTCTACTATGGGTCTGGTTTTTCATAAAAGACAATATATCATCTTTTGAATCATTAACATTTATAGCCACCATATCAACTCTAGGTGTAAGTATGCTTTCTGCTGTTACATCTCCAAATTCAAGTGCTGATGATATCAAATCTTCCTGCTGCTCATTCAAAGCACCTTCTTCCGCCATATCCTCTATTATTTCCTGGAGTTCATCTTCTGTTACAGAAACATCTTCTGATTCTTTTTTAAAAATATTACCAAGCCATGTAAGAAAGAAAGAAAAAGGAGTAAAGACCTTCATCAAGAGAACAAGAAGAGGAGAAGAAAACAATGTTATTTTAAAACTGTATTTTTTTCCTAAAGTTTTAGGTAACATTTCACCAAAGAAAAAAACTATAAATGTAGTTATCAGTGTACTTATGCTAACTGCACTTATGCCGTAATTAATTGTGACATAAACAGTAACAATCCCTGCAACAGAAATGTGTACTATATTTGTACCTATCAGTATGGTGGTAATAGCTTTATCAAAATTATTCAAGGCAAACTGGGCATATTTTGCAAGAGGATTCTTGTGCTCAAAAGCAACCTTAATTTTATTTTTTGAAACAGATGAAAGTGCTGTTTCAGTAATAGCAAAATAAACTGCACCAAGCAGTAAAATTAAAAGCCCTATAAGTGGAGGCTTTTCATCCATAGTGGATAAACTCTCCTTAAATCAAAAATTTCTCTATAACTTTATATATTTACATATCCAGTCTATGTATTATATGTATTAAGTATATTCAAGCTCTAATCTTAAACATTATTATGTAATAGGTCAACTTAAGCAAAACTAAAAGATTACATGGAAAAATTGTATAGAAAATTTTGATATTTCAACTTAAACTTTAAATATGCTCTACTTTACATCCGATTATATGGAAGGTGCTCATCCAAACATTTTAAAACGCTTAAATGAAACTAATTTGGTTCATTCTGTAGGTTATGGATTAGATGAATATTCAGAATCTGCTAAAGAAAAAATAAGAAAAATTTGCCAGATTCCAGATGCTGATATATTTTTTTTAATTGGTGGAACACAGACAAATTCAATAGTAATAGATTCAATGTTAGAATCATATAAAGGTGTTATTTCTGCTGATACAGGGCATATAAACCTACATGAAGCAGGATCAGTAGAATATACTGGCCATAAAATATTTTTACTGCCACATGATAAAGGAAAAATTAAAGCAGACCAAATATCTTCTGAAATGGAAAAATACATAAATGATTCAAATAAAGACCACATGGTTATGCCAGGTTTAGTTTACATATCTCAACCTACTGAATATGGTACGCTATACTCTATTTCTGAATTAAAACAATTAAGACAGGTTTGTAATAAATATAATCTATACTTATTTGCAGATGGAGCCAGACTGGCTTACGCTTTAGGAAGTTCAGAAAATACAGTTAGCCTTAAAGATTTAGCAAAACTGTGTGATGTTTTTTATATAGGCGGAACAAAATGCGGTGCATTTTATGGTGAAGCGGTAGTATTTCCTAAACATAATACAGTTCCTCATTTTATGACTATTATGAAACAGAGAGGAGCTTTAGCAGCAAAAGGCAGAATCTTAGGAATCCAGTTTGATACACTGTTTTCTGACAATTTATATGAAAATTTGGGTAAACACGCTGTAAGTTTAGCTGATAAAATAAGAGCTAGTTTAAAGAGCACAGACTATACAGAAACCATAAAAAATACAACAAACCAAATTTTTATTCTGATGAATAAAAAACAAGCTGCTAAACTTAGTAAGTACGTTCAAATGAGTTTTTGGGAAGAACATTCAGTAGATAAAGTTGTTATGAGATTGGTTACAAGCTGGGCTACCACAGAAGAAGATACGGCTGAGCTAATAGATGTATTGAAAAAATAAAATAAAGATTGCTGCAAATAATTATAAAAATTCATAAAAATGCAACAATCTTACAGCCGTTAAACTAACTACTAAGTAATTTTTTAATTATTATCTGAATTTTGTTTTGATTTTATTTCCTTTAAATATTCACTATTATTTACAAGTTCACCAAAACCGTATAAACACAAAGACCCCAACCATGAACCTATTGAGCCTAATACCATAATCATTAGCCCAAAAGCAATTGAACCTACAGAAGAAGTTCTGGAAACATATGAAGAACCATATTCATAGTTTAAAGAATTAAAAAATGAAGAACCTGCAACCATAATGCATATACCAGCAATAACGCTAACAATAATACCAATCCAACAGATAAATTTAGCTAAACCCTTAATTTTATTTCCTATGTTATTATACATTACATCCTCCTAAATGTTAAACTTTTGTTTATTTTATACTCTTTTAATGACTAAAACAATCTGAAAAAAATAAAATATTCAAATGACTAAACGTATTAATAAAGCCATGTTTTCTGCTATTGTATTACTTTTATTCGTATCATTATTCATTTCATGCCCTTTACCAGTTAAAGAAATAGACACACAGCTTATAACCATAAGACTATCTGAAGATAATGATTTATCAAATATAAAGTACTTCAAATATATAGCCACAACAAATTCAGAAGATGCAATGGGTATTCAGAAAACAGAAAGAGAAATTGTTTTCAACAATAAAAGGGCATTTTTAGATTTACAAATAGACAAATCTTGGGAGATAACAATATTTGGTTATAACACACCTGAATCTGAGAATCCTGCTTTTACAGGCTCTGCAACCATAGAAGTTGATTATGTTGGAACTAAGATGGTACTGATAACATTTAATGAGTTAAATACTATCTAACCCATCCATCTGAACTTGCATCACTTGGCATACGCCAATCTCCTCTAGGAGAAAGTGCTACAGATACTACCTTTGGACCATCAGGCATACAATTACGTTTAAACTGCTGTGAAAAGAATCTCTTATAAAATATGTTTAAAGTTTTTTCTATCACATCTTCAGAATACATATCCTTAAATACATAAACTGCCAAACGTAATATCTTTTCTGGGCTGCATCCCCAACGCAGTGAGTGATAAATAAAGAAATCATGCAAAATATAAGGTCCAATATATGCTTCCGTCTCCTGCACTCCAGGTATAAGCTCTGGACTTACTGGTGTTTCATATATTGATTCAAGAACCTCTGCTAGCCTTTTATCATTACTTGTTTCAGAAATATATTTGACTAAAGCTTTTACCAATGTTTTAGGAACACCAGCATTAACGGAATAATTAGAAATATGATCTCCGTTGAAAGTAGTCCAGCCTAGTGCTAATTCACTTAAATCACCTGTTCCTATAACCAAACCATTTTCCTTATTAGCATAATCTAAAAGAATTTGAGTCCTTTCTCTGGCTTGTGCATTTTCATATGTCACATCATATTTATTTGGATCCTGATCTATATCACTAAAGTGAGTCAATACTGAAGATGATATATCTATAGATTTAAATGTACAGCCTAAGGTATTAACCAAAATTTCAGCATTATTTCTAGTTCTTTCAGAAGTTCCAAAACACGGCATTGTAATACATATTATATCTTTAACATCCTTATTAATCATTCTAAAAGTCCTGACTGTAACCAAAAGAGCCAGAGTTGAATCTAATCCACCAGATATACCAATAATAGCAACCTTTGGATTTACAT
>CACYEI010000035.1 GCA_902773355.1 uncultured Spirochaetales bacterium | reverse complement strand
TGGTAGAGGTACATCATATTCAGATAAAGCGACTGTAGTTAATTTAGGTAATATAGATCAGACAGTAACTTTATATGCTCAGTGGAAACAGGAACAAACAAAAATTAAAGTAAAAGTTAATTATGGCGAGTTAGATAATAGCGATCAATTTGGTGTTAAAATATATCAAAATGGTAAACTTTTTGATAGTTATGGTCCAGGTCATTATGGTGAGGCTTGGTCACATGAATGGACAAGTAATACTACATGGAAAATTGGAGAAACTGTTAGGATATATGTATATGTAGATGATGGATTTGACAGATGCGGTGTTTCAGCTAGTAATGGGTATGCATCAATTATGAATAGTTGGGAAAGTGGTGAATGGAACATTTATGACATTTATCTTGAGATTAAAGGTGAAAACTGTACTGTTAATATTGATGTTAAAGATTAAGTTATTTTAAGTAAAAATGAGCCTACTTTAAGTTGTTTATTCTTAAAGCAGGCTTTTTTTTGGTAAATTTTAATGTAAATTATAGTTCACTATTTAATATTAAATCTTCATCTTTAATCCAAGACATTTTTTTAAGTATTAGATAAAAGATATAAGAAAGTAATCCAGGTAGGATGAAACAGATGGAAAACAGTGCTATCCAATCATTTAGTGTTATTTTATCTTTTAGATTATTAGATATATCATTTATCCAACCTGTGTATATTCCTAAAGGACCGACTAATCCGCATGCCCCCATTCCAGAGGATATGGCAGGTCCGTTCATTTTAAGTTTAAAAATACATGAAGAAAGAGGTCCTGTTATGGCGGAGGCAAGAGTTGGGGGAATCCATATTTTAGGATTTTTAATTATATTAGGCATTTGAAGCATAGATGTCCCAAGACCTTGAGAAATTAGTCCTGAAATTTTATTTTCTCTAAATGAAATAACAGCAAAACCTATCATTTGTGCACAGCATCCAGCTACGGCACTTCCGCCTGCTAAACCTGTTAATCCTAAACTAGCACATATAGCTGCAGATGAAATTGGTAGAGTAAGAGCTATGCCAACTGTTACTGAAACTATTATACCCATAATAAATGGTCTTAGTTCTGTTGCCCACATTATAAAATTCCCAAGTTTAAAAGATAAAGAGCCTAAAACTGGTGCTATTAAATACGAGAGAAAAACTCCAGTAGATATTGTAATTATTGGTGTAATTAGAATATCTATTTTCGTTTCTTTTGAAACAAGTTTACCAAGTTCACATGATATTATTGTTATTATAAATACAGCTAATGGTCCGCCTGCCCCTCCTAATGTATTTGCCGAAAAGCCTACGGTAACTAGTGAAAATAAGACAAGAGGAGGAGATTTTAATGCATACCCTATACCTACAGCCATAGCAGGTCCACTCATAGCCATGGCTAATTCTCCTATACTATATGATACAGAGCCTATTTTACAAATTTCTTTAATTAAGAAACTCAAATGAAAATGAGTACCTATTGTATTAATTATAGTTCCTATTAAAAGAGAGCAGAATAGTCCCTGAGCCATATATGACATAGCTGATATTAAATATCTGTTTAAAGAAATCTCAATGTCTTTTTTTTTGAGAAAATTTGATAATTTAGACATAATAAAACCTTTAATCTAATTTTTTCTTGAATTGTATAAATCTTTTTTTTTATATACAATCCTCTCAATGATAGTTAATAAGCTTAATCCTGAAGTTTTTGATGTATTAGTTCCATTATTAAGAGATGGTGGAACTGCAATAATCCCATGTGATACAATATATGGTTTATGTGCTATCTATGAACTTGGAGAAAAGGCATTATTTAATATTAAATCACGTAATCATTCAAAACGTTTTTTAGTTTTAGCCACTAAAGAACAGGCTATTAGCTTAACCAAGGAAATACCTGAACCAATTCTTAATGTCTGGCCAGCACCATTAACTGTTATTTTAAAAGCTAAAAAATCAGATACTACTATAGCCATTAGAGTACCCGATGATGGTTTTTTACTTAATTTGTTGAACAAATTAGGAAAACCTATTTATTCAACAAGTGTAAATATAAGTGGAGAACCTGAGCTTTTAGACTTTACTTCTATTTGTAAAAGATTTGAAGCTATAGTTGATATAATTATTAAAGGTCCTGAAATTCAAGGAACAATTCCATCCACGTTAATTGATGTAACTACAACACCATATAAAATAATTAGAAAAGGGGTCTATGACGCATCATTTTTAATTTCTAAATCAGGTCTAAGCAATATTGCTTTATCTAAATAGATATGTTTTGGAATAAAATTGTCATTACAAAAAATATTTAAGCGAATAATCTTTTTCAATGTATTTTTAATAAAAACTTCTTGAACACATTGGGCAGGAGAGTAGAGTAGGCTGTTTTCTCTTAATGCTGTAATACAGTTATATGAATTTAAATCTTTAGTTTGCGTACCTAGAACAAAAAAAATATTATTACTGTTGTTGTTCATTATAATTGTTTTATATAGTTGAATTGCTTTTTCAATTATTTCTTTTTTTGTGTTTTTTTCAACACTAATAGCTCCTCTTATAACAGTCATAATGAAATAATATAACCTACTGAAAGTGAATTTTTAATAGTAAAAATAAAAAAAATGAATAATAAAGAAAATATAATTCTTAACACAGAAAAAAATAAATTATGAAAAATACAGTAATTAGAGAAAAATGAAAAACAAATTATAAAAACATTAAATAATGTAGATATAAAGAAACAAATTATTAAAGTAGTAAATATGGTTTTAAACAAAAAATCAGGTAAGAAAAAGTATGAAAAAATGTAAAAAATAAAGAAAAAAAATAAAAAAAACAAGAATAAATTTGCACTGAAAGCTAGTTTATTTGGATTCATGAGCTATATTTTAGCATTTTAGATAAAAAGTATTCAAGAATTTTACTTCTTATTTTTTGGATATAATGTATATTCTGTAAAATCAAAGTGTGATTAAATTGAAATTTTATTCTATAACATAAGGCTTACCAATACATTTAGCCATATAATAAATTTTAGCTGCATCTTCTATATAAGAAGCTCTGGTATAAGCTAACTTCATAGAATCAGCTACAGCAACAACACCATGATTTTCCATTAAAATTCCACCTGAGTTTTTAATTTCATTTGCAACATTTAAACCTAATTCAGTTGTTCCAGCTGGTGCATATTTGCTTACACGTATAGGACCACCTAACCAAGGAATCATTTCAACAAGAATTAATGGAATACTTTCATGAATTACTGCAAAGGATGTTGCATAAGGCGAATGTGTATGAACAATTGATTTTATCAATTTATTTGATTTATATATTTCCGCATGTAGTCTCCATTCTGAAGATGGTTTTCCGTTTTCTGGGCAACTAACTATTTGACCATTAACTGTCATGCATACTAATCTGTCTTCAGTTAATAAAAGATATTCTTCAGAGCTTGGTGTTATTATAAAAGCATTATCATCATCTGGAAGCCTGATACTAATATTGCCACTTGTAGCAGTAACCAAGTGTTCATTATACATACGCCTGGCATAAAATATTATTTCTTTTTTAATTTTCATGTAATTACACATAGAAAAATTATAAACCACTTTCTTTTAATATTTTGTATAATTCTTCTTCTGTAGTACAATTTTTTAATTTTACTATTACATCTTTATTTGTAAAAATATTCATGACTGCTTTAAGTGTATCAATCTGTTCATCTGAATTTTTTATTGCCATCATAAATAATAATTCTGCATAAACCTTAGTCTCAGGTTCACCCATATGTGAAAAAAGAACTGGTTTTAATAGTTTAGCCACACATACTGCCGGTTTAATTACATGTACTCCGGAAACATGTGGCATAGCTATTTCTATACCATCCAACTTTAAACCTGTAGGGAAAGAAGCTTCTCTTTCTATTACAGCATCTACATATGAATCTTTTACATAACCATTATCAAATAGCTTTTTTCCAACTAATCTTATTGCTTCTGTATAATTATCTACATCAACATCAGTTATAACAAGTAAATCATTATTTAAATTCATACAATTCTCTCCTTTATTCAGAAAGATTTTGGATAAAATCAACAATTTCATTACATACGGATTCCTCATTTTCTCCAATGACCTGTACTTCAATCTCTGTTGATTTTTTTAAACCTGCCGTTAAAAGTTCTAAAATATGCTTTAGATTAATTTTCTTATCATTTCCAACAATATATATTTCTTCAGGAAATTTTTTTGCAAACTGTACAAGCTGAGAAGCTGGTCTAGCATGTAACCCTGTTTCATTAATAATTACTGTTTTTTTTGTATACATAAAATTACCTATCCTTTATATCTTCATTACAACAAATAACACCTTTACAGCCCTCGCCTTTTATAAGGCTTGTAAAAGCTTGCCTCCATTCTGAAAGAGGTACTATAGATGTTACAATTTTTTCAGGACAAACTATCCCTTTTTTCATTAAATCTAAAGCAATATCCCAAGAAGTAGGTTTCTGGCTTCTTGATCCCACATAATTTATTTCTTTTTGTAGAATATAATCGCATCTAACTGGAACTTTTTCTTCTGCAAAAATACCCATCTGAACTACGGTACCTTTTCTTCTTGTGAGATTTAATGCTGTATTTAATGCAGGCACAGCTCCAGAACATTCAAAAGCTATATCTACTCCCTCCCCTTCTGTTTTATTCATTACTATTTCTTCAAGATTTTCTTTTACTTGATTCACAGTAACATCTATACCTGACTTCAATGCTATTTTAAATCTTTCTATATCAGTATCCATCCCTGCCACTATAACAAATGCTCCTTGAGATTTACATACTTGGGCTACCATCTGACCTATAGCCCCTACTCCTAGAACTAAAACAACATCTCCACTTTTTACATGACCTTTTTCTATACTAGCATGTACACCACAAGCTAATGGTTCAGTAAGTGAAGCACTGAGTAGTGATACATTATCTGGCAGCACATGGACACTTTCTTCTCTTATAACTAAATATTCTGCCATGCTTCCATTAACATTTGTTCCTACTCCCTGCCTATTTTTACATAAGTTATAGTCTTTTTCTTTACAGCTTCTACAGACACCACATGTCTTAAAGGTGGTTTCACTGGTTACTCTGTCATTAATTTTTATTTTTTTAACATCAGGCCCTATTTCAGTAACAATTCCAGAAAATTCATGTCCTAATATTAATGGAAGTTTAGTTCCCTTATATGTACCTCTAAAACTATGTAAATCTGTTCCACATATGCTGGAATAAGCTATTTTAATTTTAACAAGATCACCAGTAACTTTTGGTTCTTCAACCTCAGTATATATCATGTGGTCTGCTTCTCTTGCTTCTTTAACTACTGCTTTCATTTTTCCACCTATTATTTTTCACCTAGAAGTTCTTTAGGGATATCTTGTTTTCCCTGACCTACAAATTTATAAATCTCAATGTTTTGCCTAATTTGAGCATCTGTAAGAGGTCTAATTTCTCCACATGCACGAGCAGCTAGATAACCTTTTGCACATTCTTCTAAATAAACAGCTGCATTTAGTGCTTGTTTTAAGCTATCTCCAACAGTCATAACACCATGATGACCTAAAATAACAGCTAAAGATTCTCCTAAGTATTTTACAGTCATTTTTCCCATTTCTAAACTTGCTGGGGAAGAATAAGGAGTGCATTTGACATGACCTCTACATGAATTTGCCAGTGTAGTTAAATCTGCTCTGAATTCATCCTGAATTAAACTTATAGCTGTAGCATAAGGCTGATGAGTATGAATAATAGCTTTTATGTCGGGGCGTTCCTTAAATATATAAAGTATTCCATCTGTATCTGAAGATGGCTTTCTTGTTCCTTCTATAATATTTCTATTAATATCCATAACTACTACATCATCTTCTACCATTTCTTCATATATCATGCCTGATGGAGTTATTAAAATCTCTCCAGTAGACATACGCATACTAAGATTCCCACCTGCAAGTGAAACTAAACCATATCTATCAAGTTTAATTCCGCCTTTTATAATTTCTCTTTTTTCATTTTCAAACATTGTTACTTCCTTATACTTCTAAAAAATCTTCAAACCGTATTTCTTCAAGATCTTTTTCTTCTATTTTTAGATCTTTTTTAAGTATTTTTTCTACATTTTTAATTAAAGCCATAGCATCCATGTTGTAATATTTCACTAAAAACATTTTTGATGCTCCATGAGCATACTGGTCATTAAGTCCTACCTTCAGGAGTGGTTTCCCTATACCGTTTTCTGCCATCACTTCTGCAACACAAGTTCCTAAACCGCCAATAATTGTTCCATTTTCAATAGTTACTGCTCCAAATTTAACTTTTTTTAATGCATCAATTACTTGAGGATCTGTAAAAGGTTTTAAAGTTGAAATATGAAGATGTTGAACTGAAACACCTCTTTTTTTAAGAACTGCTGTAGCTCTTATGGCTTCTTCAGTCATTACTGATGATGAAAATATGGCTATATCTGTGCCTTCAGACAGGACTCTAGCATGATTAAAAATCATAGGCTCTGATGCTGGGAAAAGTCTTGGAACATTTTTTCTAAGCTGCCTTATATAAACTGGACCATTATAGTCATAGGCTATATCAAGTACACTTTCTATTTCGGTAGCATCTCCAATATCAAAAATTGCAAAATTTGGTATTGTTCTTAAAACTCCAACATCATTTGTTGATTGATGAGATACTCCACCGGGTGTAGTAATTCCAGGAACAAAACCACAGAATACTACAGGTAAATTCGGATATGCCACACTCATCTCTATCTGATCAAGAATTCTTCTGTAAAGAAAGACTGAAAAGCTGTGTAAAAACGGTCTAAACCCTTCTCTAGCTAATCCTGCTGCCCATGAGCACATATTCTGTTCAGCAATTCCCATTGAGAAATATCTATCTGGATATTTAATTGAAAATTCTTTTATTTCACAAGATGTTCCTAAATCAGCTGACAAAACAACAATTTCAGGATGTTCTTTTGCCATTCTAAGCAAGTTTTCATTATGTTTATTTAATTCCATTTTCATATTTTCCCGCCTTACATGTTTTCATAGAACTTTAAAAATTCTTCACGTTGATTTTCTGGTATTCTTACAAAGTGTTTTGGAACCATAGTTTTTAAAAGAGGTATTCCTCTAGCAACATCAGTTTCACAAAGTATAGCTAAAGGTTTACCTTTATGCTTAGTCTTAGATGCATTGATTATAGCTTCTACATCATGTCCATTCACTTTAACACATGCCCAACCAAAAGCCTTAAACCTTTCTTCTAAAGGTTCAGTGTTCATTACATTTTTAGTCCAGCCTTCTATTTGTTGTTTGTTTACATCTACAAATACACTGAAATTATCAAGTTTATAAAAAGATGCAGCCTGAATACATTCCCAATCCTGACCTTCTGCAATTTCGCCATCTGACAGCATACAGATAATTTTTCCTGTATGTCCTTTTAGTTTATATGCATGAGCTGTTCCTGCTGCAATACTGATAGTTTGACCTAAGGAGCCTGCTGTGTTTTCAAATCCAGGAGAGTGCTCTGCTCCTATCATTTCCATATTCCAGCCGTCTCCGTTAAATTTATCTATTGCACTAGCATCAATTCTTCCAGCTTCAACTAAGGCACAATAAATGACTGATGAATAATGACAACATGAAACAAAAAATCTGTCTTTTGTAAAATCAGGATTTTTATAGTCATAGCCATTATATGCCGCACCTCTTTGATAATCCATGTTATTTTTAGATGGAACACCTGGGAATAAGATTGCATCTCTATTCCCTAAACTTGGACCTAAATTTAATATTTTCAAGTAGAGTGTAGCAACTAAATCTGCTGATGAACACGCTTGAGTTAAATAGCAGCCTCCACTTTTTAACGCTATTCCTAAAATTCTTTTACGGATGTTGTTTCCAGCCTTAAGAATTTTTTCCGTAGTAACGGATTTCTTTGTCATTTATTTTCCTCCTATCCTTAGATTTTTTTCAAAATAATCCAGATTTTCTTCTGTAGTAGTATTTTTTAACATGTCATCAGCAATTTTTTTGCACTGATCAAAAGTAAAATTAGATAGAAACTCTTTTGTTCTTAAAATTTTAGATGATGACATTGAAAGATTTGTTACACCTAACCCAACCAAAAGTGGGGATAATCCAGCAGAACCTGCCATTTCTCC
>CACYEI010000034.1 GCA_902773355.1 uncultured Spirochaetales bacterium | reverse complement strand
TGGTAGAGGTACATCATATTCAGATAAAGCGACTGTAGTTAATTTAGGTAATATAGATCAGACAGTAACTTTATATGCTCAGTGGAAGCCTACAGCTACTAAAATTACGGTAAGAGTTAATTATGGCGAGTTAGATGATAGTGATCTCTTTGGAGTTAGAATTACATCGTTATATCGTAAGATTACCGACGCTTCTTCTTCAAAAGGATACTATGCTGTTTTAAATGAAGCTTGGTCGCATGAGTGGACTAGTAATACCACATGGAATTATGGAGATGTGGTTACTGTATTTGTGTATGTAGATGATGGATTTGACGAATATAAAATTCGAGTTATAAATGGAGAATTAAATGAATCATCAAAAAAAATTTATGAAAGGCCTGGATTTAATACTATAGAATTTAAACTTACGGTTACAGGTGAAAACTGTAAAGTTATTGTTAATGTTGCAGATTAAGTCATTTTAACTAAAAAGAAATTAATGTTAAAAAACCCACTTTAAGAATTCTATTCTTAGGGTGGGTTTTTATTTTATTAATTTTATTGTTTTAAATTGTAATTCACAAATATTGTATCTTTATCTTTTCAACCTATTAAAGTCATTATTCCTGAGGATATGTCTGGTCCGTTCATATCTTTTAAAACTTGCTAAAATAACGAACGGAATAATAAATCATGGTAATTGAAAATATACTGTGATTAAAGTATTATACCTTTGAGATCGTAGCTCAGCTGGATAGAGCATCAGATTGCGGATCTGAGGGTCAGAGGTTCGAATCCTCCCGGTCTTAATTTAGTAAACAATAAAATGACTCAGTAAAATATGTCTAATTTTATCTGGTAAAATAGAACTGCTGAGATGTCTGATTTGCGTATGTTATTTGAACCAGATTCCAGCCCTGATTTGAAATATAGTTTAGTATAGCACCATATGTCCAAACTTCTCCGTCTGTGTTTCTAGCTCCGTATGACCAGAAAGATGTCCCTAATGAGTACTCCATGGATTCTATATCAGAACCAATCCTAATCATTCCCCCTCTGTTGAGTGCATTTAAAACCTGATCTGAATCTGAAAGTTCTTCGGTCTGTATGTCTGACTCTATAGATAGAATGAGTACAGCATGATTAGAAGCTACACCTACCGAACCTTTACTTACTTTGAAACAAAGATAGATGGCACATACTGTTAAAATTATTAAAAGTATCCCCATGGCTCCAATTACAGCCAAAAGACCATTTGATCTGTTCCTTTCTATTATTTTTTTTAAATAATTAATATCATCTTTATGTATTCTTACACCATTATTTTCTTCATTAGCCATAAATATAAATCCTTTTTTGTTGTTTTTATTTTACACAGAAGTATAAAGATTGTTTTTCATAACTTCAATAAGTATGTTATTCATGTCTATGATTTTTTGGAGTATTGAATCTTTCATGTGTTTCTTTGGATTTAGGTTTTTCTACAATATCACCACTTTTGGTTAAAGCCCATTTTGTTATCATGGGGCCAAACATTTCATATATAAGAACTCCAAAAAGAACTATGTTTCTAATCAGTTTTCCTTCATAACTGCCTAAACTTTCTGCTTGAACAGCCATTCCTAATGCTACTCCCGCTTGCGGTAGAAGTGTATATCCAAGATATTTTGATACTTTTTTGTCTGTATTTAGAAGTTTACAGCTCTTTTCTGCTCCAAAATATTTACCAAATGATCTGGCAAGAATGTATAAAATTCCAATTAAGATTACTATAGGCTGTTTAAAAACAGATAAATCTAAATCAGCACCACTTATAACAAAAAATAAGCAGAATAGAGGACCTGTCCACTTATCAACACTGTTCATGATATCTCCAGATCTTGGGCAAAGATTACAAAAGACTGTTCCCAGCATCATGCAAACTAAAAGTGAAGAAAAAGAGATGGTAATACTGCCAATATTAAATCTAATCTGAGCTATGGAAATGGTCATAAACACAAAGGCTAAGGACATGGCTAATCTGTTACTATTTGAATAGAACAGTCCTTCAAGTTTCGTTAATATATAACCCATTACAGCTCCAAGTAAAAGTGAAAAAATAATTTCTAGAATTGGATTAATCAGTACTGCTAATAAATTTACTGTATTTGATATAAGTGAATTTGCTATACCAAATGAAACGGCAAAGGCTACAAGCCCTACTGCGTCATCTATAGCTACTATAGGCAGTAAGATATCTGTTACCTTACCATTTGCCTTATACTGTTTAACCACCATAAGTGTGGCAGCTGGTGCTGTAGCAGTAGCTATAGCTCCTAATGTTATGGCTCCAGGAATATTAAAGGTATTATGATCTGTAAACAATGTTACAATTATTAAAATAACATCAACAAAAAACATAGCTGTCAGTGCTTGCACTATACCAACAATTACAGCTTGTTTACCTATACCTTTCAGTTGAGATAGTCTGAATTCATTTCCTATAGAGAACGCTATAAAGCCTAAAGCTACAGTTGAAATAATCTGTACAGATTCAATATCGGTGAATGAATTGAAACCTAGTCCATTAATTCCTAATTTTCCAAAACAATATGGGCCAATAAATACACCTGAAAGTAAAAAAGATGTGACATCTGGAAAATTCAGATGTAATAACTTGAATATTCTGGTCATAAGCAGACCGCTAACCATGGCTATGGCTATGGAGAGTAATTCTTTTTCCATTATTAATTCCTTTAATTTTTTTGATAAATAGATATGATTCATTGAGGAATATACTTTAAAAATAATTAAGCGTCTATAAAATTAAAGATAAAAATGGCAGATAAAAGTTTTCTGCCATTATATTTTTTAATTAAACTGTTTTTGTTGTTTATTTGTTATAAATGAAATAACCAAATAGAGCAGGAATAAAGTTGCAGGTGTAGCCATTAAAGCCATTTTAGAATCAGTAAAATACCCTATTAAACCTGCTAGGATGTAGCCAATAATACATACTGAAGCAGTGGTAATGGCATATGGAAGCTGAGTTGTTACATGGTTTATGTGGTTACAGTGAGAACCCGCTGAAGACATTATGGTTGTATCAGATATAGGAGAACAGTGATCCCCACATATTGCTCCAGCTAAACATGCAGATATGGATATGGTTAGCATTTCAGAAGTTGATGGGAAAACTGCACAAACTATAGGTATAAGTATGGTAAACGTTCCCCAGCTTGTACCAGTGGAAAAGGAAAGGAATACGGACACTAGATAAATTACTGCTGGCATAAATATAAGTATAGAGGAAGCAGAAGAAACTACTGCATCATGGATGTAAGAGGTGGCTCCAAGAATTCTGGTCATGCCAGATAAATTCCATGACAATATTAGTATAATCATTGGGGCACACATGGTTCTGAAACCTGCAGCAAAACTTTCCATAAAAACTTTAAAAGACATGACATTTCTGCTCATGTAAAGGTAGCATGTTAAAAGAACAGTTATGAGAGATCCGTAAACCAAACCTTTTGCAGAATCTGCTTCAGAAAAGGCTGTTATTATATCAACACCAGAGAAAAAACCTCCAGTGTAAAGTATTCCTAATATTCCAAAAATTATTAAACTGATTACTGGTATTACAAGATTTGAGATTCTGCCCTCATTAGTAGTGGATTTTTCACTATTTGTTTTTTCATCTTCTTCATACTCTATGTTATTTGTAGTGAACAAATCACCTTTAAGTGCATTTTCTTCATGAATTTTCATAGGTCCGTAATCTTTTTTCAGAAGAATTAGAATTAATACCATAAAAAGAGTGCCTAAAGCATAAAGATTATATGGAATAGAACTTATAAACATACTGAAACCATTTATATTCATATCTGCTGGTATGGAATATGACACTGCCGCTGCCCAGCATGAAACTGGTGCTATAATGCAAACAGGTGCAGCGGTAGAATCTATTAGATATGCAAGTTTGGATCTGGATATACTATGACTGTCTGTTATAGGACGCATAACTGAACCTACAGTGAAACAGTTAAAACCATCATCAACAAATATGAGTAAACCCATTAGCATGGTAGCCAACTGAGCACCTGTCTTTGTTTTTATGTGTTTCTTTGCCCAGTTACCAAATGCCTGTGCTCCACCAGATCTGTTCATCATTACTACCAGAGAGGCTAAAAGAATAACAAAAACTAGAATACTGGCATGAGAGCTGTCAGTTATGGATGGGATTAGACCTCCGTTCTGATTATAAGCTAATGTGGTTAACGCTAATTCAGCATTTCCATTAGCATACAACATAGCTCCTGTAAATATACCTACAAACAAAGAGCTATATACCTCTTTTGTTATCAGCGCAAGTGTTATAGTTACTAATGGTGGTAACAGAGAAAGAAATGTTGAATAAGCAAATGAGGTGTAGCTATCCGTGTTTTCTGTTTTTAAAAAGATTACAGTGGAAATTAATGCCAGTGCTATAAGAACAGTTACTATGTTTATGATTAATTTTTTATTTTTCATTATTTTTTATTTGTGTTGTAAATATAAACATTGGAATCTCTATAAGAGTTGGTCTGTCCATATTCTGCTACAAGTCCGTTGCTATCAAATGATATTTTATAATCTACGTACACATCAGACAGTAGACCAGTAGGTATGGAGTTGTATATGTAGTATTCTTTTCCGTTTTCAAAACCTGTAGAGTCTGGAACACCAAAAAGTTGAACTACTTCAGTTTTATTCATACCAACATGTACCTTTTGGTAATCTCTGATTGTGGTACATGAGGCAAATATGGATAAAGTTAAGACAATACCTAAAATCAATGTAAATTTTTTCATTTTGTCCTCCAAAAATGATCAAGTTAAAGTTCAGATATATTAAACATAATTTTTTACTTTTTATCTACACTAAAAGACTTGTGATATTTTTTATTTTACAAGTTGACGATTAAAAACTGCTTTAATAAATTTATAGAGAATTGATTTATAGAGAATTGATTTTAAAAATGATAATTTGAATAAATTCAGGAGAATGATATATGGGAAAAATAATTGGTATTGATTTGGGAACCACTAATAGTTGTGTGGCTGTAATGGATGGTAATGATCCAGTAGTTATGCCAAATTCAGAGGGGCAGAGAACTACCCCTTCTATTGTTGGTTTTACTGCTAAAGGAGATAGACTAGTTGGCCAGCCTGCAAAAAACCAGATAGTAACGAATGCGGAAAATACTATATTTTCAATTAAGCGTTTTATGGGAAGAAAATATAAGGAAGTTCCAAATGAACTTTCTATGATTCCTTATAAAGTGGTTTCTGGTTCAGGAGATAATATCAGGGTGGACATTAGAGGTAAAGAGTACTCACCTGAGGAAATATCTGCAAACATACTTCAGAAGATGAAAAAAACAGCTGAAGATTATTTGGGTGAAGCTGTTACAGAGGCTGTAATTACAGTTCCTGCTTATTTTAACGATGCCCAACGTCAGGCTACAAAAGATGCAGGTAAGATAGCTGGTCTTGATGTAAAAAGAATAGTAAATGAACCTACGGCTGCTGCTTTGGCTTATGGTTTTGGAAAAGATTCTTCTAAGGATGAAAAGATTGCGGTTTATGATTTAGGTGGTGGAACGTTTGATATTTCTATCCTGGAACTTGGAGATGGCGTGTTTGAAGTTAAATCAACAAATGGCGATACTCATTTAGGTGGAGATAATTTTGATCAAAGAATAATTGAATGGTTGGTGTCTTCATTCAAACAGGAAAGTGGAATTGATTTGTCAAATGATAAAATGGCACTTCAGAGATTAAAGGAAGCTGCGGAAAAAGCTAAGATAGAGCTTTCTAATTCCACTTCCACTGATATAAATCTTCCTTTTATATCTGCAGATGCAAATGGTCCTAAACATTTACAGATGACTTTAACTAGAGCTAACTTTGAACATTTGATTGATGATTTAATTGAAAAGACTAAGATTCCATGTCAGAATGCCTTAAAGGATGCTGGCTTATCTGCTGGTGATATTGATGAAGTAATTTTAGTAGGTGGCTCTACAAGGGTTCCTAAAGTTCAGGAAACAGTAAAGGCTTTATTTGGTAAGGAACCTCATAAGGGTGTTAACCCAGATGAAGTTGTTGCCATGGGTGCTGCTATACAAGGTGGAATACTTGGTGGTAGTGTAAAAGATGTTTTACTTCTTGATGTTACTCCTCTTTCTTTAGGTATAGAAACTTTAGGTGGCGTTACTACTAGACTTATAGAAAGAAATACAACTATTCCTACTAAGAAGAGTCAGATTTTTTCTACAGCTGCAGATGGTCAGACGGCTGTAAGTATTCATGTTCTTCAGGGAGAGCGTGAGATGGCTTCTCAGAACAGAACACTTGGAAATTTTGATTTGGTAGGTATTCCACCAGCCCCAAGAGGTGTCCCACAGATTGAAGTTACATTTGATATTGATGCTAATGGTATAGTTCATGTTAGCGCAAAGGATTTAGGAACAGGTAAAGAGCAAAGTATTCAGATTCAGAGTTCATCAGGCTTGAATGAACAGGAAATAGAAAAAATGGTTAAAGAAGCAGAAATGCATGCAGAAGAAGACAAGAAGATGCGTGAAACAGTAGATGCCAGAAATACAGCTGATAACCTTGTTTTTTCTACAGAAAAGAACTTGAAAGAATACGGTGATAAAATAAGTGCTACAGATAAAGCAAATATAGAAAGTGCTTTAGATGATTTAAAGAAAGTTATAGCTAATCAAAATGCTACAGCAGAAGAGTTAAAGGCTAAGACAGATGCTCTTAATACTGCCTCCTTTAAAATGGCTGAAGAAATGTATAAAAATGCTAATCCAAATGGGTCTAATCCTAATGGACCAAATCCAAATGATTTTACTTCAGGTGGTTCTGGCTCTAATGGTTCAAATGGTAGCGGT
>CACYEI010000033.1 GCA_902773355.1 uncultured Spirochaetales bacterium | reverse complement strand
CTATTGTTTCGTCTATAGAAATAACATTGTTTTTCTTTTTTCTTAAAAAATCATAACATTTGTTTATTACTATTTTTGTTCCCCATGTTGAGAATAAACTTTTATCTCTTAAAGAATCATAGTTTTGATGCATACTTAGTAATGCATCTTGAAGAGCATCATAAATATCGTCATCATTTTTTAAAATTGTTTTAGCTGTTTTATAAAATCTTAATTTATTTTCTTCTAAAAGCTCCGTGAAACTTTTACTTTTGAAATTGGAAAATAAAATGGCCATTTTAGAACTTCCTTTCTTGTTTCTTGCCTGTTAGACGTAACAACTTTTTATAAGGTTCATTTTTTTTATTACATATTCTATAATATCTAGTTTGTTATAAAATGTCATTTCAACAATATTATTATAAAATGTACATAATAATTTTAAAAGAGTTTTTTTAATTAACCAAATCAAATTTAATTTTTTTCTCTATTAATACAAACTTACTTTTGTGCAACAATTCCATAATATCTTCTTATAAGTTTTATACCTTTTTCTGTTGTATTATTAGCTACATATTTATCAAAAATATCATTTTCTATTGAAATTCGTTCAAATGTTTCATTATGGTTTTTAGATATATTATTTAAAATAGGTACTTTTAAAAGTAATGCATATAAATCTTCTTTAGTTTCATAATATTCAATTACATGTAATGGAATAAGTTCTACATTTCTAAAGTTAGCATCTAATATTGCTTCATAATCAATTAAACTAATTGGCTTTTTATCATAAAAAGACTGACCTGTTTTAAACATCCTTTTTAATTCCCAACAATCTAATTTGTCTACACCTCTTACTATTAAATAACCTCCAAATTTTAGTGTTTTATATATTTGTTTTGGAGCTATTACTGTATGACGAGCAGTTACTAAATCGAAATAATTGTCAGGTGTGTTCATTTTTAAATTGTTCATTACTCTAAACTTAATGTTTTTTCTACCACTTTGAGCTAAATTTATATTAGCATTTTTTATCATTTCTTCAGAAAAATCTGTTCCTAATATTTCAGAACACTCAGGAAATTTCTTTAATACTTTTTCTCCAGCTGCAGTTCCTAAGTCTAATATTTTTGAATTTACATTTGAATGTTTTAAAACTTCATCTTCATAAATCCAATCTGTGAAATTTTCACTTATGTAATTAATATTGTCAAATGACCAATTTGCTAATTTATTATAAAATTCATATTCGTTTATATTCATATTTAAAACCTTCTTTCCTTATTTTTTGTGATTTATTAAAAAAAGGAACCTCCTTTCATGAACACACAACAAAAATAACCACAAAAATTTTGTGTACATTTTATTGCCATTCATGAAGAGGTTCTCAAGGCTCTTCATTATTCCTCCAAACTTTTTTGTTTACTGGTAGTAAAACGCGAATGACATAATTGAATTACTACAATATAATTTTACCATAAAAAGCTGAACAAATCAATAAAAATTAAGTTTTTAAAAACTGATAAAAAGACATATCTAAAGATATGCCTTTAAAAATTTAATAATTTTTATTATAAATTATAAAACTAAAATTAAATTTTAAAAATTTTAATGTTTTCCCTTTGTTTTTTGCTTTTTATCTAAACTTATAATTAATAAAAATACTATGGATATTATAAAGTATATAAAATAAGTTTTAATATTATCACCTGTATTTGGTGTATTATTAGGTTTATTTTTATTATCTTGTTCTACATTGTTAGTAATTTCATTTATTGTATTATTGTTTATTGATTTATCATTATTAGAATCTTCATTATCATTTTTCTCTGGGATTATCTCATTTTCCTCTTGAGGTTCATCATTTTTAGGAGTATCTTCGTCCTGGTTTTGTTTATCATCTATGGGAATATTTTCATCATCTTTTTTTTCATCTCCATCTTCCGGAGGATCTTCTTCGCCATTGCTTCCAGCAATTAGATATTTCATTTCTTCCATTGAATCAACAGTTAAGTCACTTATTAAAATTGCTTCATCTTGAGATTGATTTTTATATCTTTTTGTTCCTGTTTCATCATCTTCTTCATTATCTTCATACCAACCATTTATCTTTTTTTGAGATGCATAACCTGGTTCAGATGCTAAATATTTTCTATTCATAGAAGATGCAACTGGCAATGTAATTGTCGATTTATTAGCAACAATATCTGATCCACCCTCTGTTGCAGTGTTATTACATAAAATACATGAATCATCCATATTAACCACAGTAGGCCAATTATTTGATCCAGTTAATAATAATCCACCACCATATTCAGCATCATTTCCTGTAATCTCACTATTACTAATATTAATATGAGATGCTGCAGCATATATACCGCCACCATTATAAGTAGAATGGTTATTTATAATTTTACAATTATTTATATTTGTAATAGAATCACTATCTGGATAATAATTATATGCTAAATAAATGCCCCCTCCGATATCTGCACTACAATTCTCAATTGTACCTCCTGTAATATTTAATTTACTTTGACTATATCGATATTGTGTTAAAAATACTCCTCCACCTCGTCCATAGAAATTCTCATCTGTATTTTTTGCATGGCAATCCCTAATTATTCCGTCATACATATTGAAGGTCCCTCCATTTACAGAAACTCCTCCACCATATACTTCTGATCCTGATGCGACAGAACTAAATCCGCAATTTTGAATTGTACCTCCATACATATTAAATACAGTTTTTATTCCATTAACAGAAACACCTGCACCATAATAATTGCTTGTTATTCTATCTTTTAAGACAACTCCATTATACATATTACAAATAGCACCAGTAGCCATTGATTCTTTTATATACATTTCAGAAATATAAATAAGTCCACCATCATCATTTCCTTCATTTGCACCAGCAAGGGTCAAACTATCTGAGCCATCTTCTTTTCCAAGGTTTAATGTCGCACCATCAGAAATACTAATTCCAGAACCTGTACCTCCTCCAGCTGGAAAATAAATTGTATGACCATTTCCTATAATTGTAACATTACAAGGTACATCAATGCTTACATTTGGTGCATATCTTTTCCCGTCTATATTTTCTTCATATATATCACTTTTTAGACTTATAATATAATTTCCATTTCCTAATTCTTTAATTTCTTTAACTGCTTCATGCCATTCTTTAACATTATTTACTTCATATACTGTAACATCATCTTGAGCTAAAGTTTCTTGTCCAGAAAACATAGTAAAAAAAAGAAAAAGTATAATAAAAGTGTGGAATATAAATTTTACATCTTTTTTCATAATAATTCTCCTTTTTCAATATTTATACACAATCTAATTATATCATAACTTATTCTCTCTATATTTTACGTTTTTTTTACATTTTTAATACATTTTTGTTTAATTGCTCAATTTAATGTATTTAATAAACGTATAATTTATCTATAATAAAAAACTTATTATTTTACCTTAATCTTAACAATTTGATAATTCCTAATCATCCTTTTTCTTTAGAGTATCAATATTAGTTTTATTTATTAAGAATCAATTTAATCTTCTCTATAAATTCTTTATTAGACTTGGTTTCAGCAATTAATTTTAAAATCTTTTCTGTCATTTCCATATTATTCATTTTAGACATTGATTTTCTAAGAGATAACATAGCTAGATACTCTTCAGATGTAAACAATAAATCTTCTCTTCTTGTTCCAGATTTATTAATATCAATTGCAGGAAATATTCTTCTATCTGATAAATTTCTATCAAGATGTACTTCCATATTCCCCGTACCTTTGAATTCTTCAAAAATAACTTCATCCATTTTGCTTCCGGTTTCGACCAATGCTGTAGCAAGTATAGTAAGACTTCCTGCATTTTCAGTATTTCTTGCAGCACCGAAAAATCTTTTAGGTTTATGTAATGCAGCGGGGTCAAAACCTCCAGATAAGGTTCTTCCAGATGATGGAATTGTTAAATTATATGCACGTGCTAAACGTGTAATACTGTCTAATAGTAGTACAACATCTTTTTTTTGCTCTTTTAACCTTTTGGCACGTTCT
>CACYEI010000032.1 GCA_902773355.1 uncultured Spirochaetales bacterium | reverse complement strand
TTAACAACAATAAGTGAGAATAAGGAATATTGGATAAATCAGTTTAGGCAGGAGACAAGAGAGAGGGATATATATTCAGGGTTACAGTCAGAATCTTATTCAGAATTTCAGATTGATTAAAAATTAAATAAAGAATTAATACTGATCAATTAATAATTCTTGCATCTTTTTTCTGTGTTAAATCTTAAAAACAGGCTTATGTTATATAGATTAATCTGAGAGTTTTTATATTTTGTTAAATTAATGTTGTTGAAAAAAGAGATGTAGTTTTTTTAAAATTGATACTATTATAAAATTATTAAAACAATTCTCTTTAAAAGTGGAAAATACATGGAAAAAAAAGTAAAGTCTAGCATAAATGTTCAAATTTTGATTATAGCACTTTTAGGTGTTATTATTATTGGTGCTTTTACATATGTAGCAGAATATGCACTATCTGATAGAACAATAAAAAATCAATTGGAGCTTATGGCCTTTAATGTTGCACAGGATGTGGGAAGTGCGGTAAGAGAATATCCTGCATACAGATTACTCTTAAGATATTGGTATCATAATGCAGATTCATTGGATATTGAGTATGATGTTGATTTTAGAGATGGAATACTAACTAAACAGAAAGTGGATTTATTAACACAGCACTTAGGTCCTGATTACAATATAAGATATATAACCAATGAGGAATTTAGAACATTTTCAGAAGAAGATAAGAAACTTTATGCTGAAATAGTGTACTCATGGCTTTTAACACGTTTGAATTCAGTAAAAAAAATTTATGGAATAGATTATTTATTCTGTGTAATAACTGATACAGCCGCAGGGGCTGAACCATTTCAAAATCAGTTTTTTTTATTCAGTGCTGGTTCTCAGGATATGAAAAGAAGTAAGAATTATGAAGATATTTATGTATTAGGAACAGAGGTTTCCGTAGCTGATAATATAGCTCAGCAGACTGTAATGAAAAATGCAATTTTAAATAACAATAATACAGTAGGCTCTTTGGCAACAGCTAAGAATTACATGGACTACTATGATTTTTTAGATTTTATGGATGATAAAGTAGTTCTTATTGGTCTTACGTATAATCTAGGTAATATACTGAAAAGTATCCATAGTGAAGCCATAATTAGTACATTAAATTCCATGTTTTTTGAATTGGGACTGTTAGTGTTTGTTATGTTGTTTATTTTTTTCTATGTAATTAAACCATTAAAGCTAGTTATTTCGGGGATAAACACCTATAAAGAACTAAAAGATAGTTCTAATATTAAACAAAGTATAACCAAAAACCTTTCAGGAAATTTTTCATATTTCATAAGAAGAAATGAAATAGGCTTATTATCTTCTGATGTTATTGCTCTTGCAGAAGAGATGGATAATTATGTAAAAGAAATAGAATTAATTTCTGCTGAAAAAGAAAGAATAAGTTTGGAGCTCAGTTTAGCATCAAATATTCAGAACCAGATGTTGCCACATATTTTTCCTCCTTTTCCAAATAGAAAAGAATTTGATCTATATGCATCCATGACACCAGCTAAAGAGGTAGGGGGAGATTTTTATGACTATTTTATGCTTGATGATGATCATCTGGTTTTTTTGATTGCGGATGTAAGCGGTAAAGGTATCCCTGCAGCTTTGTATATGATGGCTGCCAAAATTATAATTCATAACATGGCTATAAAAGAATCAAGCCCTGCTAGAATTTTGGAATTAGCAAACAGAGAAATATATTTGAATAATCCTTTAGAAATGTTTGTAACTGTATGGCTTGGAATATTAGAATTATCTACAGGAAAGTTAGTTGCAGCAAATGCGGGACATGAAATACCTATAATTAAACATCCTGAAGCTGAATATGCTTTATATAAAGATCCGCATGGACTTGTAGCTGGTGCTATAGAAACAGTTAAATATAAGGATTATGAATTATTTTTAGAACCTTCTTCTACTGTGTTTGTATATACTGATGGTTTAGCTGAAGCTAATAACGTTAATAAAGAGCTTTATGGTACTGACAGAATTATAAAATGTTTAAATAAAAATAAGGATGTGGATAATCCTGAGGAAATATTAAAATCAGTTCAAGAAGATGTAGATGTATTTACGGAAGGGGTGGAACAGTTTGATGATTTGACTATGCTTTGTTTGCATTATAATGGATTTCAAAAGTATAAATAATCTGATATATTTATAAATTATGAATCATGGAATTAAATATACATTAGTCATAATTTTATTAACGTCTGTATGTTTCTTTATAAGTTGTGGAACATCTGTAAATGTCAGCGTTTGGGAACCTGCACTTATTAATCTTTCATCTTATAGGGGAATAGGTATTCAGAGTACTAAGGCTGCATCTTCTGTCCCAGTAAATTTTTATATAGAAAAAAGATTCAGTGGTTTATACCCCATGCCTGTTCAGATAGCTAATATGCGTTCTTACTATACAGGAAATGAAAATGTAAATGTAGCCAGGAAGGTTACTGGTTTAATTGAATCTGGACTAAATCAAGGCGTTTATAAAGTTGTAAATTCCACTACGCTTGATACTTTGATTCAGCAAGCGCAGCTTTTTCCTCTTCTAAGTCTTAAAGATGTACTGCTTAAACAGAATATAGATGTTCTTATTACCAGTGTTATTAATAATATGTCATATGAAGAATTTATTACATGTGAAGTGAATTTTATAAAACAGAATCAGCCAGTCTATTCTTATTATCTTAATCAGAGAGCTACTTTAAATCTTACATACTATGTACAGGATGTAAAATCTGTTTCAATAATTCATGGGGAAACCATAGATCAGGTTTATCCAAGTTCAGGATATAAACAGACATTACTTGGTAGATATGATAGTTCAACTGGTATTTATTATCCATCTGCAGAAAATGAAATACCAAAAGCAGAGAATATGTTTGTTATGGCATTAAATGGTCTATCTGATAAAATAAAAAATACACTTACTCCACATAAAGCAAATGTAAATTTACAGCTTATGGAAAATAAGTCTAAAATTAAATCACTTGATACAGCTTATGAATATGTTAATAGTGGTTTTTATAATCAGGCGTTATCAGTGTTTTTAAATGAGTGGAATATGTCTTCATATATTCCTGCAGGATATAATGCTGTGGTTATGTATGTTTCCATGGGAGATTTTAATAGAGCTATAGATATGGCCTTATATGTCTATAACAAGACAGGAAATCCTGACGTTTACGCTTTATATACACAGATTAAACTTATGCAAGAGAATGAGCAGAAGGCTTATAGTCAGATTAATAATACAGGGAATACTACAAATAGGCCTTCAGGAGAATTGATTATTTTTTAATTATTGTTAGATTAATTATATATGGTTTTTTTAATAACTGGAAATGGGAAAGGAAAAACTACTTCAGCTATGGGAATGGTTGTAAGGGCTTTAGGTCACGGGTTTAAATGTGCAGTTATACAGTTCATAAAAAGCAGAGCAGAGAATACAGGTGAATTTAGGTTGTTACATAAAAACAATGTTTTTTGGAAAACATTTGGTGACGGTTTCACATGGGAGAAAGATAGTTTGGAAAACACATCTGAAAAATGTAAATCTGGGTGGGAATTGTTTAAATCCATAGCAAATGATTTTGATTTGATTGTTTTAGATGAATTTACTTATGTGTTTAATATGAAGATGATAGAGCAGCATGAAGTTATTGATTTTTTAAAATCTGTAAAAAATCATATAGTTATTACTGGTAGAGATGCAGATAAGAGGTTAATAGAAATATCAGATACAGTTTCTGAAATAGTGGAAATTAGACATCATTATAAAAAATACAAAACTTCAATAAAAGGAATAGAGTTTTAAGATATGTTAGGTGGATCTTTATTAGCTTATGGAATAGCATTAATTTTAGTTTCCATAGCTTTAGCATTTTCAATTTCAGTTAAAATTTTTCATGATAGTATTTGGTTTAAGTGGAATATTGTTTTTTTATCATGCCTTTTAGGAACCATGTTTTTAGGGTTCTCAGGTTTTATTTGTACCTTATTCTTACCTGAAATGGGAGCTTTGGTTTTTGATTATATTTTTACCATTATCATAAATACAGTTATGAGTTTTGTTCTTGTTCTTCTTCCATATTTTTTAAAGTGGATTATCAGGATTAATTGGGGTTCTAGGCATAGGATTATTTTTTATAGTTTAAGTGTAATATATTTTGTTTCTGGTTTAACAGGAGTAATTATTGGAGATGAATTTATTATTTCATATATTAAAAGTATTATTTTTATCTCTGTTCTTATTTACTGTATTACAGTTCTTTGGACTCATTTATCTTTAATAGAAGATGTAAAAACTCAAAGTGTTTGTAAAGCAATTAATATTGTAAGTATAGTTCTAATTCCTACAGTGCTTTTGGTAAGAATTTTTCCATTATTTGAAAATCTGGCTTATCCCGTTTATGTAATTGCGGTTTCAATTATTATGATTGTTTATTATTCATTAAGACTGGGTGTTGATAAGCAAAATATTCGGACTGATAAGGAAAAGGAAAAATCTTTCAGTAGTGAAATTCTAAATCAGTATAAAATAACAGAAAGGGAAAATGAAATAATTGAACTGATATACAGTGGGTTAACTAATAAAGAAATTGCATATATATTAAGTATTTCAGTAAATACAGTAAATAATCATGTTTCAAATATTTTTGGAAAAATGAATGTAGGATCCAGAGTGGAATTAATAAGAATTTTGACAAGTGATCCGTGGGATTAATTTACTTAAGAGGACTGTCTGGAGAGTTTTCAATCATTTTAAGGCTTTTTGCTGTGCCAAGTAGAATGCATTGTTGTGTAAATAGATTTGTTGCCGTTCTAATATACATTAAAACTGCATTAAGTGCCAAAATAACAGGTAAACTTTCTAATGAAAGGCCTAATTGAACAAACATAATGGTAAATCCTGCTGTGGAACCGCCAGCAACTGGAGGAGATGAAGCAGATAAGATAATGCTAATTATGAACAGAGTAACAAACCATGATAATGATACTGAAATTCCTGTTTCATCTGCTACACAGACAGCAGCAAAAAAATACATTACTGAATTACATGGTTTAAAAATAATCTGTCCTATTGGTACAGCAAAATTTACAAGTTTGGGACTGATTTTGTATTTTTCTTTACATGTTTTTAAATCATCTGTAAGAGATGCTGATGAGGAAGCAGTAGTAAGCCCAATGAAAAAAGTTGAAAATGCACTTTTCCAAAGTCTTACAGGTGTCCACTTCATATGGATGCAGGTAAAAGCTGTGTAAAGAATCAGAATTAAAATACAGGCAAATAGTGTTCCAAAAAAGAATTTTCCAGTGTTTCCTAAAAGGAGGGTTCCACTAGTTGCCACCGTGTAAAATAGGCTACCAAATATGAATACGGATACCAGTTTCCCAAGTATTCCCATAATGCTGCTTATAATAAGACTGAATTGTTCCATAAATGCTGCCACGGATGATACTTTTTCACTAATGCTGACCATGACAAGTCCTGTTATTACAGCAAGGAAAAGAATCTGTAATGTATTACCATTAAAAAAAGGAGCTATAAGATTAGCTGGAATAATGTCTAAAAGTAATTTATATAATGCTGAAAAATTACCTCCATGTGTTTCTGCTTGGTTTAAAGAGAAGAGCCTTAAACTTGATAGAGCGGTTAAGCCTGTAATTAGACACAGATACAATATGAACTTTCGGATTAATTTTCTGCCAAGTGTATGAAAGGTAGAGGCATCTCCAATATTGTAAATACTACATAGAACCAATAGAAAAATAAGCGGGGAAGCTATAGCATTTAAGAACTTAAGATATGTATCCATTAGAGGATGAACAAATTCATTACAAAAAGTTAGACCTGCTTCCCATTGAAATTTTTTTACAAATAAACCACATAGAACGCCACATATCATAGCAAGAATAAGATATATCCATTCTGGGAGTTTTGTTTTGGTGAGTGTAATAAGTATGATATTTTGTCCTTTTCTATAATGCCATACAGGAAGTTCTCCCATTCTAAGCAGAGCTTTTTTAAGGTAGTCATTATCATTTTCTGTCTCTTCATCTTCTGCCTCTTGGTTGCTATTATGATTATTAGCAAAAGGATCAACCATGGGGCCTGGAATGGACAGGCGTATTCTAACCTTTCCCATTTGTTTGGCTAATTGAAGAAAAAAAGGTGTTTCTGAACCTAAGGTTTTTTGATAACGTATTAGTACTTCTTCCAAATTTATTGTAAGTCTAATGTTTTCCTTTTTATTGATATGATTTTTTTGTAAGAATAATTCTGTCTGTTCACAAGCATGAGCAATTTCATTTTTTGTCAAATAAGACATATACAGTTCTCCTTTTGGTTCTGAACATGTTAGAAGTTGTAAAAATCCACGGTGGAGTTCTATAATTATATAATTAAAAGTTATATTATCAAATATGAAATAACCAAAGATGAAATTTTGAATAATATTGACATGGATGTAGTATGAAGACGTATATGAGAAATAATTTTACCATTGGTGTACTTGGTGGAATGGGAACTTATGCTACCATTTATCTTTTTAAGAAATATGCAGAAGTATTCCCTGCTATAAAAGAATGGGATAGACCTAGAATAATAATTGATAACCGCTGTACAATGCCTAGTAGGGTCAGAGCTTTTTTATACGGAGAAGAAAAAGATAGGCTTATCTATGAGTTGACTGATTCTATTCAGAGCTTAAAACATGCTGGCTGTGATAAGATTATTCTTGCTTGTAATACCTCACATCTTTTTTTGCCTGTTATATATGAGAAACATCCAGAATTAGAGGATTCGGTTCTTAATATCATCAATGTTTGTGTTGAACAGCTACAGAAAGATTGTATTAGAGAAGTTTTTCTTCTTGCTACTGAGGCTACTATAGAATCTTCTATCTATCAAAAAACTTTAAATAGATTTGGAATAAAGTGTATGGTGCCAAAAAAAGAAGAATTTCCAAAATTGCGAAAATGCATTGAAGCAGTAAAACAAAACCGCTTCAATGATGAAATAAAAGATGCCTTTCTGGAGCTTATAAATTGCTATCCTGTCTGTATTCTTGGATGCACAGAGCTTCCTGTATTATATGAAAAATACAGGGAAGATGTAACCTGTGAAAAAGTATATGATGCGCTTCTTTTAGGTCTTTATATACTAAAACAAATGTCTGACAGGAAAGAAGAATATGTAGATAACTGTGGTGTATCTGAAAGGTATAGTCTTGATACTGGTATTGGTAGTGGCACAAATGAATACAAGATTAAGCTTCCTGATGTCATTTTGTACAATATTTCTTCATTATCTGATGCAATGCAACTTCCACGCGTTAATCTAGAATCTGAATTAACGGTAGATGCTTTTACTTTACTTCATTTTTCAGATATTCACGGGGATGTGAAATGTCTGAAGAATATTCAAATTGTAAAAGACTATATGAAAGATTATATAGATGATGCAATCTGTACAGGAGATTTTGTATCAAAGAATTGGTATAGTGATACAGGTTTTTGGAATCAAGAAACTGATGGTACAATCTTAACCTGTATTGGAAATCATGATGTTTTACTTGGAGATAGTGATAATATCCAACCATCTGAAGAAGATATTTATCACAGGTTTATTGGCCCTTATGTTAACTATTGGGGAGAAAATGTATCACAGACGTATCCGAATCTTTATTACTATAAGGATTATCCTGAAAAGGCTTTCAGACTGATTGTATTAAATGTCATGTATTATGAACAGGAAAAGGTGGACAAACAGAATAAATGGCTGGAAAATGTCCTAAAGGATGCTAAGGAAAAATCTTATTCTGTTGTCATAGCTGAGCATTCTTATCCTGATCAGGCACAGAGAATTTGCTGTACCTTCAGTTCTCTGACTAGATTTCCTGAGAGTACCATGAAATTCAGTTTTCAAAAGTATGTCTATGATTATCAGGTTATTGTACAGCGTTTTATTGATTATGGTGGTGATTTTATATGTTTTCTCTGTGGGCATAGGCATGCAGATTATATTGCTTATACTAAAGGGTATGAGCGTCAGACATTTATTGGGGTTGCAGGAGCTTTATGTTATAATAACATGGGGGTTTCTGAATATGATTATGGTACTGATGCTAGAAGAATTTCTGCAGAAAAAAGTATGGACTGTTTTAATATAGTCTCTTTTGATAAAAACGCACATATAATTAAGTTGGTGAGAATTGGTTGTGATAGAGATTTGTATATGCGTCATAGAGGGATACTGGTTTTGGATTATAGTACCGCTCCAGCTACTGTTATCTATAATGATTAGGTAAATGTTGTTATTATGAAAAAAGTTATTACCGTTGGTGTGTTTGATTATTTCCATCTAGGACATCTTATACTTTTTGAAAATGCAAAAAAGTATGGGGATTATTTGATTGTAGCAGTCCAAGAAGGAGACAGTATTTTAAAAACAAAACCAAATGCAACTAAACTTTATACAACAGAGCAAAGAATATATTTAATAAAAGCTCTTAATATAGTTGATGAAGTTATTACTTATAAAGATGTAGATTCTCTTATCCCTACTATTGAATTTGATGTTTTTGCTGTTGGTGAAGAACAAAATCATGCAGGCTTTAAAAGAGCTATAAGGTGGTGTGAAGCACATGATAAAGAAGTAATTAGAATTCCAAGAACACCTGGTATATCTTCTTCTGATATAAAAAATACATTGAGAGAACTTTTATAAATTTTTATATTAGATTGTATAAAATTACTAATGATATAAGGGGGTTGGGATAATTGTTTTAAATACATATTATTTTTATAATATCTAACTGGTATTTATATTTAAACAATTCTCTTTAATTATTTTTTGTTGACTGGAGATTATATGATAGAAAATGTAAGGGTAAGATATGCACCATCTCCCACAGGCTTACAGCATATAGGGGGAGTTAGGACTGCTTTATATAACTATTTTTTTGCCAGATCTAATGGAGGCAAATTTATTTTAAGAATAGAAGATACGGATAGAGAAAGATATTCTACTGAATCTTTAAATGATTTATACAGTACGCTTGACTGGCTTGGTATTGACTGGGATGAAGGACCTGTTGTTGGTGGTCCTTATGGCCCATATATTCAATCTGAAAGATTATCCATATATCAGGATTACGCAAAAAAACTTATAGATATGGGGAAAGCTTATTATTGCTATTGCTCAGAGGAAAGGTTGGAAAGTCTTAGAAAAAAACAGGAAGAAGAAAAAAGTTCTGTTCAGGGTTATGACAGGCACTGTTTAAATTTAACAGATGAGCAGCGTATGGAGCTGGAAAAAAAGGGAATAAAACCAGTAATCAGATTAAAAGTGCCGACAGAAGGAACTACCACATTTCATGATATATTAATGGGAGATATAAGCAGAGATAATAAGGATATAAGTCCTGATCCTGTATTATTAAAAAGTGATGGCTATCCTACATATCATCTAGCAAATGTAATAGATGACCACTTAATGGGGATAACTCATATTATGCGTGCTCAGGAATGGATACCATCAGGGCCATTACATATCATTTTATATGAAGCATTTGGATGGGAGCCTCCAGTTTACTGTCATCTTCCTATGGTTATGGGGAAAGAAGTGGATGAAGAAACAGGAAAGATTAAGTTTGCTAAGTTATCTAAACGTCATGGCTCAACTTCTGTAAGGGATTTTAGAGAAAAAGGATATTTACCTGAGGCATTACTGAACTATGTAACTATGGTAGGATGGAGTTATGATGGAGAAAAGGAATTTTTTTCTTCAGAAGAATTAAAAACTGTATTTGACTTGAAAAAAATTAATAAAGCACCGGGAGTTTTTGATTATAAAAAATTAGATTGGTTTAATGGACAGTATATCCGTAAAAAAACTGATGATGAATTAGTTAACCTGCTTATGCCTTATTTGATTTCAAATAGAATAGTTACAGAAAAAGATAAAATGAAAGTTAAATCTTTTATTCCTGGAATAAAGGATAGATTAACAGTACTTTCAGATGTTGTTGAAATGTGTAAATTTGTAAAAGATTATAAAGAGCCTGATTTACAATTACTGATACCTAAAAAAGCTACTAAAGAAATAGCATATAAAGGCTTGAGTTTAGCTTATGAATATGTGAAAAGAGCGTTTAATCAGTGTTTGGATGATACAGCTATGGAATTACAGCTAACTGAAATAGCTAAGGATAATGAAATGAAGAATGCATTTTTATTTAATCCTTTAAGAATAGCAGTAACAGGAGAACCTGTGAGCCCTCCACCTTTTAGTTGTATTAGACTTTTAGGTACGGATGAATCTTTTAATAGAATAGAAAAATGTTTACAGATATTAAAATAAATATTTAACAGGAGATTTTATGTCACAGCCTACATTAGATAATATAGTTTCGTTATGCAGACGGAGAGGATTTATTTTTCAGTCCAGTGAAATATACGGTGGATTAAATGGTGCCTATGATTATGGCCCTATGGGTGTACTGTTGAAAAACAATATTAGAGACCTTTGGTGGAGAGAAATGACTTTTATGCATGACAACATAGTTGGTCTTGATGCATCAATTTTAATGGCATCTAAAGTTTGGGAAGCCAGTGGTCATGTCAGTAACTTCTCTGATCCTATGGTTGACTGTAAGCAGTGTAAGAGTAGATTCAGAGCTGATCAGATAGATTTGAATGGTGCTTGTCCTGTATGTGGGAATAAAGGAACTTTTACTGCTCCTAGAAATTTCAATCTTATGTTTGCCACTCATATTGGACCAGATATGGACAGTGCTTCTGTAGTTTATTTAAGGCCTGAAACTGCTCAGGGTATTTATACTGAATATAAGAATGTTGTGTCTTCTTCTAGAGTGAAGATACCGTTTGGTATAGCTCAGGTTGGTAAATCATTCAGAAATGAGATTACTACCAAGAACTTTATCTTTAGAAGCTGTGAATTTGAACAGATGGAAATGCAGTTCTTCTGTAAGCCGAATACAGATGAAAAATGGTTTGAATTTTGGCGTGCGGAAAGAATGAAGTTTTATATAGAGAAAATGGGGATACCTGCAGAAACATTAAGATGGCATAGGCATGGGGCTGATGAATTGGCTTTTTATGCTAAAGATGCATACGATATTCAATTTCTTTTCCCTATGGGGTGGCAGGAGTTGGAAGGTGTTCATAATAGAACTGATTATGATTTAACTCAGCATCAGAAATTTTCGGGAAAGGATTTAACTTATCTGGAAGCAGAAAATAATGAAAGATACATACCATATATAGTGGAAACTTCTGCAGGGCTCACTAGAAATGTCCTCATGGCTTTAAGTTCAGCCTATGATGTAGAAAAATTAGAAGATGGAGAAGAAAGGACAGTGCTTCACTTTCATCCCAATATAGCCCCTGTGACAGTTGCTGTTTTACCTTTAGTTAAAAAAGATGGATTAGATGTAAAAGCCAAAGAATTAGAAATGTCTTTACGTGAAGATTTTTATGCTGAATATGATCAAAGCGGAGCTATAGGAAGACGTTATAGGAGACAGGATGAGATAGGTACTCCATACTGTATAACTGTTGATTATAGGACACTTGAAGATAATACTGTAACGCTTAGGTTTAGGGATTCCATGAAACAGGAAAGAATTTCTACTACAAATCTTTCATCTACAATTAAGTCATTCATTAAAAATTATAAGAGAGGTCAGTAATGAATTCAGCATTACAGGTTTTAATTGATAGAGAGTTTGTTAAAGATTGTACGGATATAGACGCACTTTCTGATTTACTAGATAAGGAAAAAGTATTTTTTTATGAAGGTACTGATCCCACAGGGTCTTCTTTACATGTTGGCCATATAGTTCCTTTTTTTGCCATGCATCATCTTCAAAGTTTTGGTCATAATCCCATAGCACTGGTAGGAGGTGGAACTGCACTTATAGGAGATCCTAGTGGAAAAACCGAAATGAGAAAGATGCTATCTGAAGAGCAGATAAATAATAACCTGAAAAACATAGGAACTCAGATTGCCAAAATAGTAAACTTTTCTGAAAACTTACCTAAAGGTTTTGGTAAAGCCAGGATTGTAGATAATGGTAAGTGGTTAAAAAATCTTAATTACATAGAGTTTTTACGTGATATAGGAAAGTATTTTTCGGTAAATAGGATGCTTACTTTTGAAAGTGTAAAACAGCGTTTGGAAAGAGGATTGAGCTTTTTGGAATTTAATTATCAACTACTTCAATCCTATGATTATTATATGTTATGGAAGGAATATGGAGTAAGGCTGCAGATAGGAGGAGCAGACCAGTGGGGAAATATTGTATCTGGAATAGACTTGATTCAGCGTATGGATGGTCCACAGTGCTTTGGTTTAACATTTAATCTTATAACACGAGCAGATGGCAAAAAAATGGGTAAAAGTGAAAAAGGAGCGGTTTTCTTGGATTCTTCACTTTTTTCTGTTTATGATTTTTTTCAATATTGGCGTAATACAGCAGATTCAGATGTTTTCAGATTTATGAAAATATTTACTTTCATGGATTTGGAGCAGATTAAAGAATATGAAAAATCTTCTGTGAATATAAATGTATTTAAAGAAAAGCTGGCTTATGAAGTCACTAAGATAATCCATGGAGAAGAAGAGGCAGATAAGGCACTATCTGCTGCAAAGGCAGCTTTTGGTGGAACAGGTGTTGATAAATCAGCCATGCCAACTATTTCTATCAATCTGTCTAATGGTATGAATGTGGTTGATCTGTTTTTAGCTGCTGGAATTGGTGGTTCTACTAAAGGGGAAATAAGACGTTTGATTCAGGGAGGAGGTGCATATATAAATGATGAAAAAGTATCAGATATTTCTTTAATGGTTACTGAAGATATGGCAGATACTAATCAGATTATCTTAAGGGCTGGTAAAAAGAATTATAAACGCATACTTTTAAAGAATTGATTTATGGAGTACAATTGAATATTGTTCAGGCCGGAATGATGGAATTGGTAGACGTGCTAGACTCAAAATCTGGTGAGGTTAAACTCGTGTGGGTTCAAGCCCCACTTCCGGTATTACAAAGTGATGATTTTTATAATTATGAGTAAAATGATGTAGTGAATGACGGCTTTGCCGTTAATCTTGACTTTTGATAAAGTC
>CACYEI010000031.1 GCA_902773355.1 uncultured Spirochaetales bacterium | reverse complement strand
TTATATATTGTAGCTATTTTTTTAGCTGCAGGATGAGGCTTTTTACTAATACACTCTTCTGTCAAGTGAAATTTTCCAGTTAGATTATCATAATTTTTTACCATTTGATAAGAAACAAACTGCCCTTCATACCTTTTATTCTTTTGATTTTTATGTACTGGTATTTCCCAGACAATTACAAAATTAACATCATCTCTTTCATACCATTTATTGTTAGCAGAAAGTATTTGGTCATATGATTGAGACTTAGGAATGTACCTTATTTTCTTTACATTAAGTTTTTTTGAAATATACTCTAGTTTATTCTTAAATTCAGTTTTATCTGAAATAACTCCTGATGTTTCATTTCTAATATATTCTCTTAAATATGGATTAAAAATTCTATTATTTATAATATCTTTTTCATCTAAATCCATTATATTCTTAGTCGTTACCCATACCTCTTGCCCAATTAGAACATCAATATTGCCTAGCTCTTTAATAAGATTTTCCTTTGATTTTTTAAAACTTAATCCTTTATTAATAAAAGAATCCAATTTTACTTTAATATCCTCTGTTAAAACTAAATTGTCTTCCTTTAAATCTCTTAAAAAAATTTTTTGTGGAACAATCTTCCTCCCTGTAGCAGTTTCTTTAAACATACATCCAGTATGTCCATGATCCTGTCTATGTGAAACTATAATATTTTTTAAAACATCCTTAACAGATTCTTTTTTTAATGGAAATTTTGGAACCTTATAATCTTCATAATTATCCGTTTTGACATTTAAATCTGCCATGGCTTTCACCATGCTTCTATCAGTTAAAGCAATAACAAGGGCATCTATAGCATGATGTCTATGATCATTTCTATTTTTTTTATTATTACCACTTTCTTTATTCAGAAAACTGTTCAAACCCCAATTTTTTCTTAAAAAACCTGTATTCTGACCATTTATACACCATACATCTTTACATACACATGACATATAGGTTCTAGTCATTTTTGAAATAAATCTACCATCATTAAGCTGTCTATTAACAAAACCATCATTTTCATATGAATCCATAGCATTTTCTAAAAATAATTTATACTTTTCCTTATCTTTGAAATTATGCGCTCTTTCCATAATTTCATTCCATTTATATTTAGGATTGGAGCTTGATGAAAAAGCCTCATATGGAGATCTATTTCCTTTATCTCTATTACAAGTTGAATGTGATACCGTAAGAAATTTTATTGATGGTTCAGCATAATTAGTTCTGGAGCGTGGTAAAATATGTTCTATTTCTATTTCTTTAGTGTAAAGCACAGAAGCGTTTATTTGCCCCCCACAATAAGGACATCTTCTATCTAATGGATTATCACTAAGTTCTTCCCACAGTTTATATTTTTTTATATCCATACGTGAGATACTTTTTATACCCAGTTTCTCAATTTCTGTCTTAATACGTTCATTTTCTTTCTGATTTCTTGTGTAATTTGAGTCTATTTCTTTTCTTTCCTTAGCAGATTTAGCTATATCCCTGGAAAGCTCTATCACCACCTGCTCTGGTTTGCCATAATTTTTTATAATTGAATTAACTAAAGCTCTCAACTGGCCTAAAGCAATATGAACTGTTGGATTTGATATTTTTCCATATTTATATACTTCATTTACATTTTCTGCTTCAGGATGTGAATGTGTAACACTATCAATTAAAATTTTACCATAATAAGGCAAAAAATCTTCATCATCAGGTTTATAATTACTGTGATGAAACCCCATTTTTTCTGTAGCCTCAGGATAATTCAAATGATCATTTTTCATAATTTCTGAACATTCACGCATAAATCTGGAAGATAAATTAGTGACTTTATTTGAAAAACTATAAGAACAAATATTCTTCATTTTTTCTTCAGGCAAATCATATTTTCTTAAGATATCAAAACACTCTTCATCCGTTTCCGCACCTATTAAACTTTCAACTATTTTATCCTGTTCATAAATATTTAATTTATCCCAGCTTTCACCAAAACAATCTATCTGTCTCATATCAATTGATGTTTCATTACCTTTTAAATCTTTTTTTCTTTCATCTTCCAAATTGAATTTTACATTATCATCCAAGCCAAGTATTTTCTTTATCTTTTTAAATGTAAGACTTTTTTGTTCATTAAGCTTTTTTATCAATTTGTCTTTTTCTTCATTATTTAAAAATACAGATCTACCAAAAATATCAGAATAAATTAAATTATTTACCTCAGATAAAATTCTGAAAATATGAGAAGATGGAAGAGAAGCATATGCCCTATACTCTTTTGGATAATATCTACATTTACCCTTTTCCTGTGGTTTTAATTTACGTTGATTAAAAATAACATTATATATTTTTTCCCAATCAACATTATGATATACAGATTGAAATTTTTTGATTTCCTGAAATTCATTTTCATAATGCTCTCTAGACGGATAACAATCAAACGTGTTTTTTCTAAACCTTGTTTCTTTACCTTCATTTAACCTTGAATATAAATATGCACCTAAAGTTTTAAATCCAGATTTTTCTATATTTTCAGTTAATTTAGAAATCATTTTAGCTTGTGTTCTTGTATCATTATCTTTTTTATCTGTCAGCCTATTACTTTTAAAACCTCTTCTTGAACCTAAATGAAAAAGTGCTCTTCCTAATTCATAATTATCTAATTTTCTATTCACAGCATCAAATCTCAATTTATAAGGGTTAAGATTTCTTAAATTTAAACGTTCATCTTTATTACTAGGCATAAGACCTTGTTCTATAAGAGTTAACAAAAGAGCTTTTTTTCTTCTTATTCTCCTATCTCTCATCCTTCTCATAGATCTGGCAGTTCTTCTGGTTTGTGCAAGAGATTCATAACTTTTTGGATCTCTTCCTCCTCTAAAAATTCTTGAACCCATATTTATTACATCTAATGGTTTATTATTTTCATCTAAACTTATTATAGACCAACCTATGGAATCTGTTCCCATATCCAATCCAAGTCTGTATATCATATTCAAAAAATCCTTTTTCAATCTTAGTATATAATTTTAGTATATAGTTCAAATTCTTTAAAAGAAAGAAAAAAAATAGGTGCCGTAGCACCTATTTGAATCTGGTGGCGCACCTTTCGGACGCCTTGTTACAGGAATCTGCAAATTCCTAATGTGTTAATGTGTTAATAATAATTTAGGTTATATCTTTATGCAATATAAAAATATTTTAATTTTACAATTGAACAGAAATGGATAAACAAGTAGGTTTAAATTATGAACAGATATCTGTTTTTATGTGGATTAAAATCATGTGGTAAAACCAGTGCTGGAAGACATTTAGACCAATCATTAAATGACTCAGTTTTCATAGATTTAGATGATGTGTTACTTGAAGAAAGTAAAGAAAAAAATATCAGTACTCTTTATAAGATGATGGGCGAAAATATGTTCCGAAAATATGAAAGTGAAATCTTCAATAAGGTTATTAATGTATGTAATGAGAATTGGCATGAAAAATTAATTATAATTGCCTTAGGCGGAGGAAGCTGTAATAGTCCTGATATTCTGAATAATGCAAATAAAATTGGAAGAACTGTATATATATGGTGTCATGAAAAAATACTATACGGAAGATACATGAAAAATGGTTTTCCGCAGTATCTTTCTGAAGAAAAAGACATATGTAATAAAAGAGCAAAATTTCATGACATATATAAAAAAAGAGATGGTATCTATTCCTCCAAGTGCCAATTTATGCTAAAATCAGATGCTAAATCTGTAGATGAAATATCAAAAGAGATAGCTGTTATTATTGGTAAGAATTAAAAAATTATGTCAAATACTTTTGGTAATATTTTTAAGATTACTACGTTTGGAGAATCTCACGGAACACTTTTAGGCGTGACCATAGATGGGTTATGGGGTGGAATTAAAATTTCTCAAAAAAACATTTCAGATGCATTAGATGAACGCAAGCCTTCAGGGGTAGGAAGTACAGAGCGCAGAGAAAAAGATGAATTTGAAATAGTCAGCGGGCTTTTTGAAGGGAAAACCACAGGTGCACCACTCACCATTATTATCAAAAATACAGATGCAAGGCCACAAGATTATGAAAGTTTGAAGAACACTTTCAGAGATGGACATGGAGATAAAAGCTGGCTGGATAGATATGGATATAGAGATTACAGAGGTGGCGGCAGATTAAGTGGGCGGGAAACAGTTTCCAGAGTTGTAGCTGGTGCTATAGCCATGCAGATTTTAAATACACTTGGGATTAGTATTAAAACTGAAATTGTTTCAATACATGGAGATTATGAAAACTTTGATAATATCATAAAAAAAGCCATGGAAATGCATGATTCTGTAGGTGGAAGAATAAAATGTACAATATCAGGAGTTGAAGCTGGAATAGGTGAACCTGTATTTGATAAATTAGATGCTGTCTTATCACATGCCATTATGTCTATAGGTGCAGTAAAAGGGATTGAGTTTGGATCTGGATTTCATTCAGAATTTCTTTACGGAAGTGAAAATGATAAAATTGAAAATGCTGGTGGAATTCTAGGAGGAATCTCAAATGGACAAGATATTATTTTTAATGTTGCAGTTAAACCTACTCCTACTATAAATTCTGGTAAAAGGCATGATACTTGTATAGTTTTAAGGATAGGTGCTGTCATTAAAGCCATGGCAGCAATTACTATTCTGGATTATTATTTGATTAAATACTCATCAAATAATTTAAAAAGATATTTTAAAAAAGAGGTTTAAAGGTGGAATCTGAAGAAAAGCCACTAATAGTTCAAAGTGACAGAACCCTGCTGCTAAATGTCCATTCTTCAAAAGCTGATGAATGCAGGAACAGTATTATAGTTTTTTCAGAACTGATTAAAGCTCCTGAGCATATTCATACGTACTACATTTCTGATTTATCTATCTGGAATGCCAACAGTGTAGGTATTTTTGCAGATAAAATAATATCAGTATTAAATAAGTGGTCTAAGTTTACTGTTCCAGATAACATAATCCAATTTATAAGTCAGATGTCTGAACGTTTTGGAAGCATACAGCTATTAGCAAACAGTATTCCATTAGAAAACAATACT
>CACYEI010000030.1 GCA_902773355.1 uncultured Spirochaetales bacterium | reverse complement strand
GAGAGTAGGTAGTTGCCGGGCTTTTTTTTATCTTCCCTATTCTATTATTTATCCTTAAATTGTATTATTTGTTATTATGAAGATTTTTGTTCTTGGAGATAAGGTTTTACGTTCACAGTGCGAAGAAGTTGCTGTTTTTGATGATAATTTAAAATTTTTTGAAGATAAGATGTTTGATACTTTAGAAAATGCAGATGGTATTGGGTTAGCTGCTCCTCAAGTGGGCAAATTAATTAGATTATTTGTTGTTCTTATTCCTTCTCAGAATATTAAAAAAACTTTTGTTAATCCTATTATAACTGATTATTCTAAAGATACTTCTCCATATAATGAAGGCTGCTTAAGTATTCCAGGTCTTGAACATGAAGTAATTAGACCAAATTCTGTTACTGTGTATGCACAGGATATAAATGGTAAACCTTTTCATCTTACTGCTGATGGTCTTTTTGCTAGAGTTATTCAACATGAATATGATCACTTGAATGGAAAACTGTATATAGATCATTTAGATGATGAGGAAAAGAAAAAAATGATTTCTTCTTTTAAAAGAAATTTTAAGTCCCAAAATAATAAAAAGAAGAAGAATTCAAATGTTTAATATATTATTTGCAGGAACTTCTGATATAGGGGTGGAAACATTAAAATCTCTTTATAATAGTAATTTTTTTAGAGTTGTTGGTGTTCTTACTTCACTAGATAAACCTAGAGGTCGTTCACTTGTTTTTAAGCCTTCTCCTATTAAGGAGGAAGCCATAAATTTAAATATTCCTGTTTTTCAGTTTGAAAGTTTAAAGACTGAAGCTAGAAATGAAATAAAGAAATTGAATGCAGATTCTATGGTTTGTTTTTCATATGGAAAAATTTTTGGACCTAAATTTTTATCATTGTTTAAATATGGTTCATTTAATATTCATCCTTCAGATTTACCTAATCTTAGAGGTCCAGCTCCAATACAGTATTCTATTTTAAATCAGAACAAAAAATCTGCCATTAGTATTCAAAGTATAGGTTTAGAAATGGATAGTGGAGATATTTGGTATAAGAAATATTTTGATCTTAATGGTACAGAAACTTTTAGGTCTTTAACTTCTTTTATTTCCAAAGAAGTATCTACTTTCTTTCCAGATCTGCTTAATGATTGCCTAAATGGAAGGATTCAACCAGAAAAGCAAAAAGGAGAAGCAACTTATACATCTATTATCTCTAAAACGGAATCCTTAGTTGATTTCAATAATGATATTACAGAAATACATGCCAGTATAAGAGCGTTTTATCCTAACATTAAAGTTTACACTGAGCTTTTTGGAAAAAAACTTTTTTTATGTGGCGTTTATGGTGGTTTTGATTATCTTAGTAATCCTTATAAAATTGAAAGTTCAGACTTTACAACGGATAGAATAGGAAGTCCTGTTATTGTAAGTAAAGAACGTGGTATTGGATTTTTATGTAAAGATAATAATATTTTATTTGTCAATTCTCTTCAAAGCCCAGGAAAAAAAGAAATGGGCTTTAAAGATTTTTTAAACGGTAACAAATGGCTAAGTTCTATAATTCTTACTCAGATTATTTAAAAAATAAATATGGTTACAAAATATATAAAGTAGGAGTTTCTGCAGGTTTTTCTTGTCCTCACAGAGATAGTATAACTGGTAAAGGGGGCTGTGTTTTTTGTGATGAATTAGGTTCAGTAGCTGCATATCTTAGGACTAATGAAAGCATGTATAAAAGAAACAGTGAATATGAAGAAAAGACTTTAGATAAGGCAGTTCCTGATGATTTGTTAGATATAAAAAATCAAATAAAAAGAGCTAAAACTTTTTTGATAAATAGATACAAAGCGGAGCATTTTTCTTTATATTTTCAGTCTTTTTCAAATACTTATGGGAGAATTGATTTATTAAAAAAAAAATATGATTATGGCCTTTCCTTTGGATCATGGGATGAATTGATTATTTCTACCAGACCTGATTGTTTGGATGATGAAAAACTTATGTTAATAAGTTCTTATAAAAATTATTTAAAAGATGTATGTATTGAACTTGGGCTTCAAAGTGGAAGTGATAGAATATTGAAGCTAATGAATAGAGGACATGATGTAAATACTTATATGACTTATGCAGAAAAAGTAAAAAATTATGGTTTGTCTTTATGTACTCATATAATGATTGGATTTCCAACTGAATCTAAAAAAGACTTGGATTTGACTATAGACGCTATTAATAATAGTCAGCCAGATTTTATAAAAATTCATAACTTAAATATTGTCAAGGATACAATTTTGTACCAAGATTATATAAATGGAAAAATCAGGGCACCTTCTGTAGATGAATATTTAAATGATTTAGTTTATGTTCTGAGAAGGATATCTGAAAAAATTGTTTTACAACGTTTAATCTGTGAAACGCCATCTCATAGATTAGCTTCTCCTAGGAATTTTCCTGATAAAAATTCTTTTATCAAGATGCTTGATTCTTATATGGAGAAAAATATGTACACACAAGGAGATTTATTAAAATGAAAAAGATTTTGTGTTTTATGGTTTTATTAATTGCCGTAAGTTCATTCTTGTTTGCAAGTGCTATTCCTGAAACGGTAGATGATAATAAAGAAACAACAAATAGTAATATTACTACAAACAATACTAAAGTGATAACAGTGGTAGATTCAGTAAAAAAACCAGCTGAAAAGGCTTCATATGTCCAGTTTGGGGATTTAATCATAAGTGAAGATTTTACACCTACCACAACTAAAGAAAAATTTTACTATGGTATGGGAAATGACATAATCAATAGTTATGCTTCATACTACAAAGATTTAGATTTTGCTTCTTTTATTAAAGGTGTAATAGATTATTATCTTGGAATAAAACTTACGTATGAGGAAATAGATGAAATAGTGAGAAATTATAATACTGAAGTGGCTGAAAAGAATTTGAAGGAAGCTGAAGATTTCTTGGCTAATAATTTAAATAATGAAGGTGTTATGGTTACTGACTCAGGTTTACAGTATAAAATTATTTCAGAAGGAAACGGTGTAAGAGCTAGTGAAAATGCAAATGTAACATTTAATTATGAACTCAAATTGTTAAATGGTGAAGTACAGGATAGTTCTTATGAAAGAGGAACTCCTTTAAGTATCAGCTTGGGAAATTTAATACCAGGGATGAGAGAGGGACTGATGTTGGCAGATGAGGGCTCTCATTATTCATTCTGGATACATCCAGATTTAGGTTATGGATCTTCTCAGAGTGGAGTTCCTGCTAATTCATTACTGATTTTTGATGTAGAGGTTATTTCTATTGAAGAACCATCTTTAGAAGATTCTGCAGAAACGGCGGAAGATGTGAATTCTGAAAATGATTCTGAAGTATTAGATGTTGAGATTCAGGATGGTCAGATATAATGAAAAATAAAACTTTAGAGATAATATCAAATGTAGCACTAGGCATAATATTGATAGTTTTAGGTACATTAATGTTGTCTAATCCTAATGAAACAATTAGATATTTGACTATTGGTACGGGTATAGTGCTATTTGTGTATGGTATTATAAACTTGATTGATATAAAAAAATGGAAGTTAAAAGATTTTGTACTTAGGGTAACTTTGATTAAAGGCTTAGTTATGCTGTTGATTGGTGCTTTAGCAATTATTTATCCATTAAGTACATCACATTTTTTTGTAACATGGTTTCAGTGGCTATATGCTATAATCTTATTGTTTGTTGCTTTTGCTTCTATATATAATGCTATAAATATAAGAGGAACAGGATTTAGTTCCACTCATTTGATTATAGAAGCTGCTGTTTCTATTTTTGTTGCTATAATACTTATTATTGGAGATTTCAGAGGAGTTATAGTTACAATTTTAGGTATTGGTGCAATTATTTTGGGTGGGGTATTTATAGCATCATCCATATTATTTGCAAAAAAATAAAAAAATTATTTTTTAGTATAAATACGCAGGAGGATAGAATGAAAAAATTTCTTCTTGCGTTTTTTTTTACATTTTTGGTTTTATTTGTTTCTTGTGCAGAATCAAATAAAGTAAATAAACTTATCAATTTCTTTTCAATGAAAGATAATATCCCTCCTGTTCTTCAGGAAGTATTTATGGAAGACGAGGAAACAGTTATAATAATTTTTAATGAAGATGTTATTCCAATTAATAATGCTTTTTTATCAGAATATACGGTTTACGGTGAAAAAAATAGGATAATGGTTGGTTTGAATAAAACAGTAGATGCAGGCATGAATTTTAATATATCAGGAAGTGCGGAAGACATGTCCGGTAATACTGTTAATTTTAATGTTAATGTATGGGGTTTCAATCCAAATCCTGCTAAGTTAATTATAAATGAATTTACAACTAAAGGGACAGAAAGACAGCCAGACAGGGTTGAGTTATTGGTATTAAAAAGTGGTAATACAGCTGGTATAACCATATATGATGGAGTTCCAGATAATTATAAATCATCAGTTATTCTTACAGACTTACAAGTAAAAAAAGGTGATTATATTGTTTTATGGTGGATGGAAAAATTACCAGATGGTATAAGTTCTTTTGATGGTAAATCTGTTTATAATATATGTTCAGAAAGTTCAGGCCTTTCTGACAATAATGGTATAATAACAGTATTTCATACCCCTTCTTTATATTCAGATATGATGGATACAGTAGTTTATTCTTCCATGACCAGTACTCAGTATGATGGATTTGGTACAAAGGCAGTGTATGAACGTGTTAAAACTGCACTTGATAATAATTGGTGGTCAGGAGAGGCTATAAATACATCTAATACTACTTCTACTAGATCTATTTGTAGAAGACTAGATACCGAAGATACGGATACTTCATTTGAATGGTTTATCACAGTGACCAGTGGATTAACTTTTGGTTCTGAAAATAATAAAGAAGAGTATAGACCTCAAAATAATTAATATTATTGACATAGTAAACATTTTTAATGTATTGTATCATTTGCTTTTTTTGTATAAATCCATATGCCCTTGTAGCTCAGTAGGTAGAGCACCACCTTGGTAAGGTGGGGGTCAGCAGTTCAAATCTGCCCGAGGGCTTTTGGATATTTAGGAGTGTATTCATGGCAGAAAAAAAGAAAAGTCCAGTTGAAAAGATTGCATTGCAGTGCACGGAATGTAATAGAAAGAATTATACTACAGAGAAAAACCGCAGAAATAATCCTAATAAATTAGAATTAATGAAATTCTGTCCGTTTGATCGTAAGCATACTTTACATAGAGAAACCAAAGTAAAATAAAAATATAGGGTAGTAGCTCCAACGGTTAGAGCACTGGTCTCCAAAACCGGGTGTTGGGGGTTCGAATCCCTCCTGCCCTGTAGATGATAAGTTAATAGGAGTAATAAATGAAAAAATTTATAAACTATATTAAAGAATGTATAGCGGAAATGAAAAAAGTAGCATGGCCTACTGGTAAGCAGGTAGTTTCATATACTAAGGTTATACTCATAACTACGGTTATTTTTGCTGTTATCTTAGGTCTTGCAGATTTTTTGCTCCTAAGAGGTGCTTTTTTAATTTTTTAAGGAACGGGTAATTAGATGTCTAAGGGCTGGTATGTAGTTCACACGTTTTCAGGTCATGAGCAAAAAATAGAAAAACTTATTCGCAGGCAGATTGAAACAGATGATGATTTTGCTACGGTTTGTTCTGACGTAAAGGTTCCGTTTGAAACTTTAGTTGAAAATAAAGATGGTAAGAAAAAAGAAACCAAGCATAAAGTTCTCCCTGGTTATATCCTTGTTGAGTTAGATTTACCCGAAGATAATTTATGGAAGAAATACTGTGATAAGATTAGAAGTATTCAAGGGGTAACTGGTTTTTTAACAACAATGAAACATGCTAGACCTCTTCCATTATCAAAGGAAGAGATAGAAAATATTCTTCAAAAAACAGGAGAACTACAAGCAGAAAAAACATTTAAACCTAAGCAGAATTATTCTCTTGGTGATAATGTAAAAATTACAGATGGTCCTTTTTCTGGTTTTACTGGTGTAGTAGAAGATATAAATACAGAAAAGAATAGAATAAGAGTAACAGTAGAAATATTTGGAAGAGCTACACCTGTTGATATTGAGTTTACACAGGTTGAAAAAATATAAATCCTTTCCAGATTTGATTATGAAATTAGATTATGGAAAGTGGGAGTCTGATCGTATGACAGACGTTAAAACCAATTTTGAAACTTTAATGTTTCATATAGGAGAATAAAATGGCAAAAAAGAAGGTTACTGCAGTAATTAAATTGCAGTGTCCTGCTCAGAAAGCTACGCCTGCACCTCCAGTAGGTCCTGCATTAGGTCCACATGGAGTAAGTGCTCCGCAGTTTGTTCAACAGTTTAATGATAGGACAAAGAATTTTGAAGCAGGATTAGTAGTTCCAGTAATTATCACTGTTTACGCTGATAAATCCTTTACGTTTATCTTAAAAACACCACCGGCGGCAGTGTTAATTAAAAAGGCTTTGCACTTGGATAAGGCAAGTGGAGTTCCAAATAAAGAGAAAGTTGGAACTTTAACACAAGCTCAGCTTGAAGAAATAGCAAAAACAAAACTTCCAGATCTTAATGCTAATGATGTAGAGGCTGCAAAGAAGATTATAGCAGGGACAGCTAGAAGTATGGGTGTGGAGGTAGAAAAATGAAGCGTGGTAAAAAATACTTAGAAGTTGCAAAAAAAGTTGATAGTACCAAGCTTTATTCTTTAGAAGAAGCATCAAAGTTAGTAAAAGAAACATCATATACTAAGTTTGATTCAACTATTGAACTTCATATAAAGTTGTTATTAAAGAAAAGTCAGAGTGTACGTGATACAGTTGTTCTTCCCAATCAGTTTTCCGCTGAAAAAAGAGTTTTAGTATTTGCAAGAGGTGAGAAAGCTCAGGAAGCTTTGGATGCTGGTGCCATGTATGTGGGAGATGATGATTTAATAGAGAAAATTAAATCTGGATGGATGGATTTTGATATAGCAGTAGCTACACCAGATATGATGAAAGATGTAGGACGATTAGGACCAATTTTAGGAAGAAGAGGTCTTATGCCTAACCCAAAAACCCAGACAGTAACCATGGATATAAAAGGGGCGTTAGCAGAATTGAAAAAGGGTAGAACTGAATTCCGTTCTGATAAAACAGGTGTAGTCCACATGGCTATAGGGAAAGTTTCCATGCCGTTTGAAAAAATAGCTGAAAATGCCGAAGCAGCTATAAAGGAAGTGGTAAGAAGAAAACCATCAGATGCCAAAGGGGATTTTGTCCAAAGTGTTTCTTTTGCTTCAACTATGGGACCTGGAATTTCACTAGATTTCAAAACTATTCTTTAATGGAGTGATGATATGGAATATAAAACAAGAGTAAATACGGCTAAGGAAACTTCAGTAAAACAGTTGAAAGATGAATTTTCTGGTTTTGATGGATTTATATTTGCTGATTATAGAGGACTTACTGTTTCAGAGATAACTGAACTTAGAAAAAATTTAAGGGCTAAAAATTCTTTTTGTAGAGTTGTAAAAAATAGTTATGCTAAAATTGCCTTTAATGAACTTGGATATGATTCTATAACAAATAATCTTGTTGGTCCTACGGCAGTGATTCTAATTAAGGGTACGGATCAGAATCCAATAGCAAAAATAGTAGTAGATGCTCAGAAAGATACTGGAGATAAGTTAAAAGTTAGGGGTGGTTATTTAGATGGTAATGCTATGGATGCATCTAGTGTTGAAGCATTTGCTAAGTTACCGGGAAGATTAGATCTCATAAGTATGCTTATGGGAACTATGCTAGCACCTGTTCAAAAAGTGGCTGCCACACTATTGGCATATAAAGAAAAACTTGAAAATAATTCAGGAAATTAAAACGTTGTTAGTCTTCAAAGTAACCTGCTATCAACGTTAATATTATTTAAGGAGAAGTTAATATGGCTACAATTACAAAAGATGATATTTTAGAAGCTATTGCTAACATGACTGTGTTAGAGGTTTCAGACCTTATAAAGGCCATGGAAGAAAAGTTTGGTGTAACCGCTGCTACAGCAGTTGTAGCACAGGGAGCAGCCCCAGGAGCTGCTGCTGAAGAAGTAGAAGAAAAAACAGAATTTGATGTTATTTTGAAAAGCTTTGATCCAGCTAAGAAGATTGGTGCTATTAAAGCTATTAGAGGTGTGGTTCCAGAGCTTGGCTTAAAAGAAGCTAAGGATTTAGTAGAAGCTGGAGGTAAGGTAAAAGAAGGAGTTTCCAAAGCTGAAGCAGAGGAGATTAAAGGTAAACTTGAAGCTGAAGGCTGTGTAGTTGAAATCCAGTAATCCTAAATATTTAAAAACTCCTGTATTTTTCATACAGGAGTTTTCTTCTAATTTACTCATAACAACTGATGGGGGTATTTATGGCCAAAGATGCCAAAGTTATAGATAGGCTGTATCTAGGAGATGATTTTGATGAAGTCTGTGAGCTTCCGGATTTAATCAGTATACAGAAGAATTCATATGAAAAATTCTTACAGAGTGAAAAATTAAAGGCTGGAGAGCCGTTAGATCCAAGTGTTGGACTACAGGATGTATTCAAATCAGTTTTTCCTATTTATGGACCTAATTCTGAAATGGTATTGGATTTCATTTCTTATTCTTTAGATTTTGATAATGTAAAATATAATGAAATAGAATGTAAGAAAAAAAGTCGTACCTATAGCGTACCTTTAAAAGCTGTTATTACTCTATCTCTTGCAAATGATGAGATTAGAGAGAAAGAGATTTTTATGGGAGATATCCCTCTTATGACTAAGCGTGGTACCTTTATTGTAAATGGTGCTGAGCGTGTTGTTGTAAGTCAGATTCACAGATCTCCTGGTGTTATTTTTTCTTATGAAAGGGTAACTGGATCTTCAGAAAAGGATAAATTTGTCTATTCATCTAGAATAATTCCATACAGAGGTTCTTGGCTTGAGTTTGAAATAGATGAAAAGAAAAATGCAATATATGCTAAAATAGATAGAAAAAAAAGAGTTCTTGGAACACTCTTCCTAAGAGCTATAGGAATAGATAGCAGAGAATCTATCATTAATTCCTTCTATAAGATAAAAAACGTTACAGATCTTGAACAGCATAAAGATGAATTAGTGGATAATTATCTTGCCAAAGATGTTTATGCAGATATTGTTGATGGTAATAAAAAAGTAAATACAAAAGTATATCAGGCTGGGGATAAACTTCTTTTACCTGATGTAGAAAATTTAATAGGTTTAGGCATTACTTCATTGGATTTGGTTAATATGGATGTTTCAGAACCAGATACATTACATAGTGATATGATTTTGAATTGTTTTTCAATAGAGGCAGCCAAATATACTAAAGGTGAAGAAAGTGATGAACCAACAAAAGAAGAAGTTCTTTCTGCCATTTATTCAGTTCTTATGCCAGGTGAAGTGATTGCTGTGGAAAAAGCTGAAAAGGACTTAAATAGCATGTTCTTTTCTCTTAAACGTTATGATTTGGGATCTGTAGGTAGATATAAACTCCAGAAAAAATTTCATGCAGGTGAAGATGTTGTATGTGATGAAGATGATGTGACATTACATCCGCAAGATATTGTTGATACCATGAATTTTCTTATTAAAGTATATATTCATGAAGAAACAATAGATGATATTGATCATCTTGGAAACAGAAGAGTCAGAAGCGTTGGAGAACTTTTAACTCAGCAGCTTAAGGCCGCTTTTTCTAGAATGGAAAGAACAGCCAGGGAGCGAATGAATACTACTCAGGATGATCAGAAGCAGGCTATGAGGCCTCAGGATTTGATTTCAAATAAGCCTATTGTTGCAACAATAAAGGATTTTTTTGGTACTTCTCAGTTTTCACAGTTTATGGATCAGATTAATCCATTAGCAGAACTGACCCATAAGAGAAGATTGACTGCTTTGGGAACAGGAGGGCTTAATAGAGATAGGGCTGGATTTGAAGTTAGAGATGTTCATTATACACATTATGGACGTATGTGTCCTATTGAAACACCTGAAGGACCAAATATTGGTTTGATAGTTTCCTTGGCTAATTATACTAGAGTTAATAAGTATGGTTTTCTTGAAACACCTTATAGAAAAGTAGTGGGAGGAGTGGCCACAAGGGAAGTTAAGTATTTGGATGCAAATGATGAAGAAAAGTATTTTATTGCTCAAGCTAATGCAAAATTAAATAAAGATGGCTCATTTGCTGAAGAAGATATACCTGTAAGAAATAAGGGTGATTATACAACTAGAAGAGCAGATGATCCGGAAATTAAGTATATGGATGTCTCTCCGAAACAGGTAGTTTCTGTTGCTGCCTCTTTAATTCCATTTTTGGAACATGATGATGCAAACAGGGCACTTATGGGTTCTAACATGCAGCGTCAAGCTGTACCGCTGGTTTTCCCTGAAGCACCAAGAGTGGGAACTGGAATGGAACATAAAACTGCTATGGATTCTGGGGTTTTAATTAAGGCTCAAAATAACGGTAAAGTTATTTATGTTTCTTCTTCATTAATCATAGTGGCTCCTTCTAATCTTGAAATTTATGATATTTCCTCATACGAGTTAGCAGAAGATTTTAAATTTGGGATGAGACTGAATTCTAAAGAAATTCTTTTAGCTAAGAATGGACGTAAAGAAATAAGAAACAATTCTACAGGCTATTTAATTCATTTATCAGACAAATTCATTGTTATTGCTCCTGATTCAGATATAGTTAGTTTGGATCTTCCAGCATATGATAAAAAAGAATACAGTAGGAATTTTTTGGTTAGTGTTGGAGATGTTGTTTCTGCAAAACAAATATTGGTTCAAGATGTAAAAGAGAAGGCTGAAAAAACAGTTGAAAAAAATGAATTTAAAAGTTTGGTTGACGGTTATGTTGTAATGACTTCACCAAACGAGATTAAAGTTGCACAGATAGATAAATATGTAGTTCAGAAATTTCAGAGGACTAATCAGGATACGTGCTTTACTCAGGTTCCAATTGTTAATTATGGTCAGGATGTTTATGCAGGTGATGTTATAGCAGATGGTCCTGCTACTGACAGGGGAGATTTAGCACTTGGACGAAATATTCTTGTAGGTTTTGTTCCATGGAATGGCTATAACTATGAAGATGCTGTTTTGATTTCGGAACGTGTGGTAAAAGAAGATATTTATACGTCTATACATATTCACGAATTTTCTATAGATGTCAGGGAAACTAAACTTGGTTCAGAAAGACTTACTAGGGATATACCTAATGCAAGTGAGTCTTTACTAAAGAAATTAGATGATAATGGTATTATAAATATTGGTACCATGGTTCATCCTGGTGATATTTTGGTGGGAAAGGTTACTCCTAAAAGTGAATCTGATCTAACACCAGAGTTTAGGTTGCTGAATTCCATTTTTGGTGAAAAAGCTAAGGATGTAAGAGACTCTTCTTTAAAAGTTCCTCATGGGACAGAAGGTATAGTTATAGATGTTCAGCGTCTTAAGAAGTCTGATTCAGATGAACTGGCTCCAGGAGTTGATGAAACCATAAAAGTATTGATTGCTACAAAGCGTAAACTTAGGCAGGGTGATAAAATGGCAGGACGGCACGGAAATAAGGGTGTTGTATCCAGAATTCTTCCAGAGGAAGACATGCCGTTTATGGAAGATGGAACAACACTTGATGTTTGCTTGAATCCTCTTGGTGTACCTTCTAGAATGAATATTGGTCAGTTAATGGAAACCCAATTAGGCTGGGCAGCAGTTAATTTAGATCAGTGGTATTCTTCTCCTGTCTTCCAAAGTGCATCTATGCAACAAATAGAAGATAAATGTAAAGAAGCTGGATTACCAACAAATTCAAAAGTTACCTTATATGATGGTAGAACAGGATTACCTTTTGTAAATAAGGTTTTCTGCGGTTATATCTACTACTTGAAGTTACATCATTTGGTAGATGATAAGATGCATGCTAGAAGTACAGGACCTTATTCCTTAGTGACTCAGCAACCATTAGGAGGAAAAGCTCAGTTTGGTGGTCAGAGGTTAGGAGAGATGGAAGTCTGGGCATTAGAAGCTTATGGTGCAGCTAATACATTACAAGAACTCTTGACTATTAAGAGTGATGATATGAAAGGTAGAGTTTCTACCTATGAGAGCATTGTTAAAGGAGAACCTTCAATTAATGCAGGAATGCCTGAGGCATTCAATGTTTTAGTTCAGGAAATCAGAGGGCTTGCTTTAGATATGAGTGTATATGACTCAAAAGGAAAACCTGTGGCTTTAACAGAGCGTGATGAAGAGATAATAAAAAAACGTGGACAGAACTGAGTGGAGGGTAATTTAAATGAAAGATATTCAGGATTTTGACAGTGTAATGATAAAACTTGCTTCCCCAGATCAGATTTTAGCCTGGTCTTATGGAGAAGTAAAGAAACCTGAAACTATAAATTACAGAACACTTAGACCTGAAAGGGAAGGACTGTTCTGTGAAAAAATATTTGGAACTACTAAAGAGTGGGAATGTTATTGCGGTAAGTTTAAAAGTATAAGATATAAAGGCGTTATTTGTGATAGATGCGGAGTTGAAGTTACAGATACTAAAGTGAGAAGAGAGAGGATGGGACATATTACTCTAGCATCTCCTGTCTCTCATATATGGTACTATAAAAGTGTTCCATCAAGAATGGGATATTTATTAGATTTGGGTAAAAATGCACTTCAAAGCGTTCTATATTATGAAAAATATATTGTAACTGACCCTGGAGAAGAAAATGAGGGAAGACAGATAGAATTAGGTCCTAATAATACCATAGAGCTGAAAAAGATGCAGCTTTTAACGGAAGAAGAATATATTAAATTAAAGGATTTATTAGGTGATTCATTCTCTGCCGGTATGGGTGCAGAAGCAATAAGAACTCTGTTAGCAAACTTAGATCTTAGTTCTATCTCAGCTGAACTTAGAGAAAAAATGAGAGAAAAAGGTGATAAGGTAGATAAAAAACTTATCAAAAGAATAGAAGTTGTTGAAAATTTTCTTTCTTCTGGGAACAAACCAGAGTGGATGATTCTTTCTGTTATACCTGTCATACCTCCAGATTTAAGACCAATGGTTCAGCTAGATGGTGGTAGGTTTGCTACAAGTGATTTGAATGATTTGTATAGAAGAGTTATAAACAGAAATAACCGTCTTACAAGATTAATAGCATTACATGCTCCTGATATTATTATTAGAAATGAAAAAAGAATGCTTCAGGAAGCAGTAGATGCTTTATTTGATAATTCAAAACGTAAAAGAAGTGCTGTAAAAGGAGCTAATAGCAGACCTCTTAAATCTTTGGCAGATATGCTTAAGGGTAAACAGGGGAGATTCAGACAAAATCTTTTAGGTAAGCGTGTTGATTATTCAGGGCGTTCTGTAATTGTTGTAGGTCCTGAATTACGTATTCACCAGTGTGGTTTGCCTTCTAAAATGGCATTAGAGCTTTATAAACCGTTCTTAATGAGAAAACTTATTCAAAGTGGAACTGCTTCTAATGTCAAAAGAGCTAAAATGATAGTGGAGCAAGAACTTCCTGAAGTTTGGGGTGTTCTGGATGAAGTGGTTAAACAACATCCTGTTCTGCTAAATAGAGCTCCAACATTACACCGATTAGGAATACAGGCTTTTGAACCTGTGCTGGTAGATGGTAAAGCTATTAAACTGCACCCGTTAGTCTGTCATGCTTTTAATGCTGACTTTGACGGAGACCAAATGGCAGTTCATGTCCCATTAACTCAGGCTGCTCAGCTTGAATGTTGGACTTTAATGCTAAGTGCTACCAATCTTTTAGACCCGGCAAATGGTAAACCAATAGTTTATCCATCTCAGGATATGGTTTTAGGTATTAACTATCTTACTAGGGTAAAGGATAGAGATAAGGGCGAAGGAAAATATTACGATGATATTAATGAAGTTGTTTTAGCTATTGAAAATAATGTTTTATCCTATAATTCTAAAATTGGTTTTACCATGCCTGATGGATATAGGTTTACGTATCCAAAGGATCCTGAAAATTATACTACTGCAGGTAGATTATTATTTTCAGATGCTTTGCCAGAAGTTCCTGGAATAGTTTTTCAGGAAGACATGAATAAATGCTTTGGAGATAAAGAATTAAAGAAGTTAATATCCAAAGCACTTAAAACTAGTACAAATTATCTGGTTTGTGAACTTGTTGATGCCATTAAAGATGTAGGCTATAAATATGCTACTGTTTTTGGTGCAACAATAGGTTTAAGTGATATGATTATTCCAGAAGCAAAGAAGGAAATAATTGAGGCTGCAAATAAAAAACAGGCAGAAGTGTTAAGGCAGTACCATTCTGGTCAGATTTCACAGGAAGAAAGATATAACACATTGGTAAGTACTTGGTCTGAGGCCAATGATCTTTTGGCAGATAAACTTATGGAAGACATGAGAAATAGTCAGGACGGTTTTAATCCTTTATTTCTAATGGCTGATTCAGGAGCTAGAGGTTCTAAAAACCAAATCAGGCAGCTAGGTGGTATGCGTGGACTTATGGCTAAGCCAAATGGTGATATTATTGAATTTCCTATTAAATCAAATTTTAAAGAAGGATTATCCATTATAGAATTCTTTATTTCAACAAACGGAGCTAGAAAGGGTCTTTCAGATACAGCATTAAAGACAGCAGAAGCTGGTTACCTAACCAGAAGACTTGTAGATATTTCTCAAGATGTTGTAGTTAATATTGAAGACTGTGGAACAATAAACGGTATTGAACGTGCTGCAATAAAAGATAATGAAGATATTATATCATCTTTATCTGAGCAAATTATTGGTCAATACACTTTAGAGGATGTAAAGGATCCTACGACAGGAGAAATTCTTGTACCAGCTGATCATGAAATCTCAGATGAAGAAGCAAAGATGATTGAAGAAGCAGGTGTTGAAAGAGTTTTAGTTAGATCAGTTTTAACCTGTGAAGCTAAACATGGTGTCTGTAAAAAATGTTATGGTAGGAATTTAGCTACTAACAGGCCTGTGGAAGTTGGTGAAGCTGTAGGTATTATAGCTGCCCAGTCCATAGGACAGCCTGGAACTCAGCTTACCATGAGGACTTTCCATGTAGGAGGTACAGCTAGTACAAGTGCTGAGGAAAATAAGATAACACTTAATCATCCTGTATTTATAGAAAAAATTACAGGGAGTACCATATTCCGTAAAGCTGATAAAGATGAAAAACTCCCTGAAGCCACTTTGTTTACCAGAAAAGGAAACATTTTTTACAGAAATGTTTTGGATAATTTTGATGTTAAAGCTATTACAAAACTTAGTGTTAGCGATGGAGATAAAATTCAAGGTAAAACTGTAATAGGTTTAAGCGGTAAAAATGAACTTGTTTGTAATGCAAAAGGTGGAATAGTCAAAATAACTAAAGATAAAGTGTATGTTTTAGGAGCTGAAGAAAAGATTACAGCTAGAACTGGTGCTGAACTTCATATTTCAGAATATCAATATGTGCCTGCTTCAGAACCTCTTATTACATTTGATCCTTTCTCTGAGCCTATTATCAGTGAATTTGATGGTATAGTTAAATTTGTTGATTTGGTAGCTGGAACTACTCTTGTAAGAGAAGTTAATGAAGAAACAGGTACAATAGGATTACGTGTAACTGACCATGTCATAGAATCTGCAGAGCCTGCTTTAGTAATAACTGATAAAGATGGTGAGCCGTTTACAGATGAGAAAGGTAAGATTATTTCTTCTTATTTGTTGCCTGGTTCCTCATATATACAGGTAGAGGAAGGTTCCAAAATTAAAAAAGGACAGATTATTGCAAAACTTCTGACAGCTGGAGCTAAAACTAAAGATATTACTGGTGGTCTTCCAAGAGTTGGTGAGTTATTTGAAGCCAGAAAGCCTAGAAATGTAGCCGTACTTGCTGCTGTATCAGGTGAAATATCTTTTGGAAAGATAGTTAAGGGTAAACGTGAGATTGATGTTATAGATGATTTTGGTATTCCACATAAGCACATGATAATGATTGGAAAACATATTCTAGTTAGAGATGGGGATCATGTGGAAGCAGGAGAAAGACTTTGTGATGGAAATATAAATCCTCATGATATTTTGTCTATTAACGGAGAAAATAAACTTCAACAGTTCCTATTAAGTGAAGTACAGGAGGTTTATAGACTTCAGGGTGTAGATATAAACGATAAACATTTAGGTATTGTTGTAAGACAGATGCTGAAAAAGGTAGAAATTCAAAGAGTAGGTGATACAAAGTTTATTCAAGGTCAAAAAGTGGATAAGTTTGCTTTCCATGAAGAGAATGCCAGAGTAATAAGAGAAGGTGGAGAACCTGCTGTAGCTAGACCATGTTTATTAGGTATAACACATGCATCTCTTTCAATTGATTCATTTGTTAGTGCTGCTTCATTCCAGGAAACTACAAGAGTTCTAACTAATGCAGCTATTGCTGGAAGTATGGATGAACTTAGAGGGCTTAAGGAAAATGTTATTATAGGTCATCTTATTCCTGCGGGAACTGGTTTAAAATCATATAGAGATGTTAAGCTGAAAGATAATTCTCGTAATTATGTCTATACTAATGCAGAAATAAGTAAAGACAGCGATGAAGAAGAAAGTGATGATTCTTTTGATGATTTATCACTTATGAATTCAGAATTTGTTTATGAAGATAATTCTGACAGTGTTGCAGATTATGAAGATTTTGATTAATATTTTAATTAACATAATTTGAAATTAAAAATTTTTAAAAGTTAGCGTATGCTAGTTTTATTTGCGTATTCAGCAGATGTACATTTTATAGTGTAGCGCTGTTTACGGTGAGGAGGGGCTAATTATGCCTACAATTAATCAGTTGATCAGAAAGGGTAGATCAACTCCTAAATCCAAAACAAAATCCCCAGCTTTGGAGGGATGCCCTCAGAAGCGTGGGGTGTGTACTAAGGTTATGACAGTTACACCTAAAAAACCTAACTCAGCTCTAAGAAAGGTAGCTAGGGTGCGTTTGTCAACAGGTACAGAGGTTACTGCGTATATTCCTGGAATTGGTCATAATCTTCAGGAACACTCAGTTGTCCTTATCAGAGGCGGAAGAGTAAAGGACCTTCCTGGTGTCAGATATCATATAATACGTGGTTCTAAAGATACACAGGGTGTTACAGACAGAAAGAGAAGCCGTTCTAAGTACGGAACTAAAAAGCCTAAGGCTTGATAAGGAGGTTTTGTAATGTCAAGAAGAACAAATGCTCCAGTTAGAACAGTACTTCCAGATTCTGTTTATAATAGTGTTACAGTTGAAAAATTTATAAACAGGATGATGTTGGATGGAAAAAAGTCTGTAAGTACTCGTATCCTTTACAGTGCTATGAAGATTATGGGAGAAAAGACAGGTGAGTCAGCTTTAGATGTTTTTACTAAAGCATTAGAAAATGTTAAACCTGTTATAGAAGTCAAATCTAAAAGAGTTGGTGGAGCTACATATCAGGTTCCAACAGAAATAAGAGAAGCTAGGCGTGAGGCTTTAGCTATGAGATGGATTATAGCTGCTGCACGTGGTAGAAGCGGTAAAAGTATGTCTGAGAAGCTGGCTTCTGAAATGCTAGACGCATATTCAAATACAGGAACAGCTTTCAAGAAAAAAGAAGATATGCATAGAATGGCTGAAGCAAATAAGGCGTTTAGCCATATCAGATTTTAAATATTTATTTCTTTAAAGTATGGTTGCAATTCTTATTTTAACTAAAAATTGCAACCTTTTTCTTCTCAATTTAATTTTTATGGAGTAATAAATGATCCTTCAATCTATTGTTTTTAATCAGCAGATAGGTAATGGACTGATTATGATGGTTTTAGGGATGGGGATAGTTTTTCTCTTTCTTACAATTTTGGTTTTTTCTACAAAAATTATATCTAAAATTGTAACTAAAATGGAGAAAAAGAGTACAGACGTCCCAAATTCTAAAGCAACTCAGAGTTTAAACCATTCTACTTCAGCTCAGGAAGCTGAAATAGCTGCAGCAATTGCTGTGGCCTATGATAAAGCTAAATAATTAGAGGTATAATATGTCAAAAAAAATAGATTTCATGTGTACTGCATTCAGAGATGGATTTCAATCTGTTTACGGTGCCAGAGTTTTTACAAATGATTTTATGCCTGCAGTAGATGCTGCAAGAAAGGCAGGAATAACACATTTTGAAGCTGGTGGTGGTGCTAGATTCCAGTCACTCTATTTTTATAGCAATGAAGATGCATTTGAAATGATGGATGAGTTTAGACGTACTGCAGGTCCTGATGCTAATTTACAAACATTAGCCAGAGGTGTAAATGTAGTAGGCTTAGATTCCCAAACCAAAGATATTATAGATCTTCATGCTAAACTTTTTAAGAAACATGGAATAACTACAATAAGAAATTTTGATGCATTAAATGATGTAAACAACCTTGTTGACAGCGGTAATTCCATTCATAATGCGGGTTTAAAGCATGAAATGACTGTAACCATGATGAGTTTACCACCAGGAACTACGGGAGCTCATGATCCTGATTTCTATGAAAGGGTATTAAGAGGGATTTTGGATGCAGGAATTCCATTTGACAGTTTATGTTTTAAAGATGCTTCTGGTACATCTACTCCACATGTGATTTATGAAACAATAAAAAGAGCAAGAGAATTGGTAGGAAAAGATGTAAAAATTGTTATGCATAGCCATGATACAGCAGGATGCTGTGTTCAGCAGTATATGAGTGCACTTGCTGCAGGAGCAGATCAGCTTGATTTGTCTATGCAGCCAGTTTCAGGTGGAACATGTCAGCCAGATATTGTAACTATGTGGCATGCCTTAAGAGGTACTGAGTATGATTTAGGAATAGATATTCATGCCGTTCAAAAGGCTGAAGATGTTTTTAAAAAATGTATGGAAGATTATTTTTTACCTCCAGAAGCTACTACAGTAAATCCAAATATACCTTTTTTCCCTTTGCCAGGTGGAGCTCTTACGGCAAATACCCAGATGTTAAGGGATAATAACCTAATGGATAAATATCCTGATATTGTTGCAGCCATGGGGGAAACTGTAGCAAAGGGTGGTTTTGGTACTTCTGTAACTCCTGTTTCCCAGTTTTATTTTCAACAAGCTTTTAATAATGTTATGTTTGGTTCATGGAAAAAAATTGCTGAAGGCTATGGGAAAATGGTTTTAGGTTATTTTGGTAAAACGCCAGTGTCTCCAGATCCTGAAGTTGTTAAAATTGCTTCTGAACAGTTAAAGCTGCAGCCAACTACAAAAAAAGTTGTAGAGCTTAATGAAGAAGATCCAAAGAAAGGAAGAAAGGCAGCTATAGAAATGTTGAAAGCAGAAAATCTTCCTATTACAGATGAAAATATCTTTATTGCTGCATCTTGTAAGGAAAAAGGTATTTTATTTTTAACTGGTAAATCTAAGGTTAACGGTGTAAGAAAGATGACAAAAGAAGAGTCTCTTTTAAAAACATCAGGTGAATATACTGTAAAAGTAAATAATAGTTTTTATGGTGTGAAGATAGAAAAAGATTCCGTCTTAGTAAATGGAGTACGCTATCCTTTAAGTGTTGAGTTTGGAATTAATAAAAATGCTATAGATTCTTCTCTAAAAACATCTGGAAATGAAACAAAAATAGAATCAAATAATGATAAAGCTGCAAGTAATGGAGAAAAAACAGAAGTCACTGCTCCTATGCCAGGACTGGTTCTAAGGCTAGAAGTAAAGAGTGGACAGACTGTAAAAAAGAATCAAGTTGTTATGGTAATGGAAGCTATGAAGATGGAAAATGAAATATTTGCACCATGTGACGGTACAATTACTTCAGTTAATGTTACACAAGGTCAGCAACTTAATGCTGGTGATTTATTATTAACTATAGCTTAAGGGGTGTAATTAGATGGGTACGTATCTATTAAACTTGTGGAAAACAACAGGTCTCTATGGCTTTTTAGGTTTAGGCAATTCAGAAATTGTTTCAACTTATGGTACAGAGGCTACTCTTTTTGGATGGAGTAATGTTGTTATGATATTGGTAGGGCTTTTACTCCTTTTTCTAGCTATAAAAAAAGGTTTTGAGCCTTTATTATTAGTTCCAATTGGAATGGGATGTATTCTTTCAAATATTCCTTTTGCTTATATAGCTGGGATAGATCCAAGCATGGAAGCAGGGGCTCAGGGAGCCATAGGTTTTATTAAAGTTCTATTTGATGCAGGGATTAATACTGGTTTGTTTCCAGTGTTGATATTTATTGGTGTAGGAGCTATGACAGATTTTGGTCCTCTTATAGCTAATCCTAAAACATTACTTTTAGGTGCTGCAGCTCAGTTTGGAATTTTTACTGCGTTAATTGGTGCGTTAGCATTAAATCTTATACCAGGATTAACTTATACGCTTCATGATGCTGCAAGTATAGGAATCATTGGAGGAGCTGATGGACCTACAGCTATATTTGTTACATCCAGATTATCTAAAGATTTGCTTGGCCCTATAGCTGTTGCTGCGTATTCTTATATGGCATTAGTTCCAGTAATTCAACCACCTATCATGAAATTACTTACAACCAAAGAGGAAAGAAAAATTAGAATGCAGCAACTTAGACCTGTTTCTAAAACTGAAAAAATAGTTTTCCCTCTTTCAGTGTTACTCCTGTGTGCCATACTTTTACCTAGTGCTACTCCATTAATTGGAGCACTCATGTTTGGTAATCTTTTAAAAGAATGTGGTGTAACTTCCAGACTTTCAGATACGGCAAGTAATGCTTTAATGAATACTGTTACTATCTTTTTAGGTCTATCAGTAGGTTCTAAAATGGAAGCTGGACATTTTTTAAGAGGTGAAACCTTAGGAATTCTTGCTTTAGGTGCCGTAGCATTTTCAATAGGTACGGCGGCTGGCTTACTTATAGCTAAAATTATGAACAAGATAGATAAAAAACATCCTGTTAATCCTTTAATTGGTGCAGCAGGGGTTTCTGCTGTTCCTATGGCAGCACGTGTAGCTAGTAAGGTTGGGCAGGAAGAAGATCCGCAGAATTTTTTACTTATGCATGCCATGGGACCTAATGTTTCAGGTGTAATTGGTTCAGCTGTAGCTGCAGGTGTTCTTATGGCCTGTGTCCCTGTAATGGAAAAACTGGTTTAATATTTTAGCATTATGCATAAACTTAGTATTTCAGATTTTAGTCTATATTCAGGTAAAATATCTAAATCAATTTTGTCATGGAAAGACTGTAATCTAAAAAGCAGTATAAAAACTCCGCTTTTTGATGTTAACACTGTGTATAGAGAACATCCAGATGGAGTTAGAAAAGGAGAATTTGTTCAGGTAAAATCTAAAAACTGGGTAAATATCATACCACTATTTATAGATAATAATGGTGATAGATTTTTTGTTGTTGAAAATCAGTTTAGACATGGAAGCTGTGAAGTTACTTTAGAGTTTCCTGCAGGTATAGTAGAAGATGGTGAAGATGCAAAAACTGCGGCTTTAAGAGAACTAAAAGAAGAAACTGGGCTTGTAGCAAAAAAAATAACACAGATTGGAAAAATAAATCCAAATCCAGCTTTTATGTCTGTAATAGGAAATTATTTTCTGGCAGAAGATTTATATTTTACAGGTGAACAGAAATTTGACAAAAATGAAGATATAGAAGTTATGCTAATATCAGAAAAAGATGCCTTTTTAAATATGGGAGCTGAGCATAATACTAATGGAAGTATGCTTATAGCTTTGTTTTATTATTTAAAATTTCAGGATATGATTAATTTTTAATATATGGGGTTTTGATTATTATGAAAAAAAATATAAAAAAAGGATTATTTTATTTATTTATTTGTTTAGTTTTAATAACAATATGTTTTTCTTGTTCAAGTTCTGGATTAGATAATTCTTCTGATGATAAATCATCTACTATTATTTCTGTTTCTGGTACTGGTACCGTTAATTTGGAAGCAGATATGGTAAGTTTTTATATAAGTGTAAGCGAAACAGCACGTACTACTGGAGAAGCTCAGCAGAACACAAATAAAAAAATATCACAAATTTTATCTATACTTAGGAAAAACAACATAGAAGATAAGGATATTAGTACTGATTCTTTAAATTTTAACACAGTATATCATTGGGAAAACAATGAAAGAATAAAAGATGGAGAGCAGGTAAATCAGTCATTATATGTTAAATTAAAAGATATTAATAAATTTGGTAGTATTGCGGATGAGTTAGGAACAAGTGTTTCTGGTATTTCTTTATATAGCGTTTCTTTTGGCGTTCAGGATAATTCACAGGCTATAATTAGTGCTAGAAAACTTGCATATGAAGATGCACAAAAAAAAGCAGAAACGTATGCTAAAAGTGCTTCTTTAATGTTATCATCTCCTGTTTCTATAACAGAAGGCTATTCTACTACTTCTACCAAAAGATCTTACATGGAAGAAACTATTGCACTTACCGCTTCCAATGATACAGCATCTTTTTATGAAACAGAAACACCATCTGGGACACTTTCAGTAACTGTTAATACAAATGTAACATTTGAGGCGTATTCTATTGAATAAACTGTTGTATTTACTTAAACTTTCAAAATATCAAATTTGAATTATTGTTTGGAGGATAAATGAAACGTTCAGCACAGAAAAGAGACAGACAGTCTAAAGAAAGAAGAATGAGAAATAGACAAACCAAGAGTACATTTAGAACGGCTATAAAGAAGTTTGATTCAGCTTGTGCTGCAGGAAATAAGGAAGAAGCATTGGAAGCTATGACTTTAAGTGCCAAACTTTTAGATACTGCAGCGGGAAAAGGTGTTATACATCCAAATACTGCAGCCAGAAAAAAATCCAGAATGAGTCACAGGTATAATTCTTTAGCTTAAAATGTCATGTCATTTTTTAAAGAAATAAATATAAGAAAAGAAAAAATAATTGTTAAAAGGAACCTCAGATCTATTTTATTTGAGGTTTCTTTGCTTTTATTTTCATCTGTTTTACTTGCTTTTTCATTTCCAAGTTTAATCAGTATCCATGGTTTAGGTTTTTTAGCTTTTTTTGCACTCATACCCTTATTTGCTGTAATTACTAATACATCATGGAGATGTGTAGGGTTTTACGGTTTTTTATATGGGTTTGTTTTTTATTGGATTTTTAATTACTGGCTTTCTTCTTTTCATCCATATGCAAACTTAATAGTTCAGATTATAAAAGCCTGTGAAATGGTTTTGCTATTTTTTGCATTAAAGGCTGCAGATAAGTTTTTTTCGGATAAATTTAGTTTTATATTACAGTCTTTTATTTGGGTTGCCTATGCCTATCTTTCTCAGAGCTGGTTTGCTGGTTATCCATATGGAAGTATAGCTTATTCTGTCTATAACTATAGACTTTTAATTCAAATAGCTGATTTTTCCGGCATTTGGCTTTTAACATTTATGCTTGTTTTTCCCCAAGCTTTTTTGGGTAAGTTCTTATGTTGCAGATTAAGTAAAACGGTATGTAAATCATCTGCTGGAATTTTTGAATTAATTAAGGAAAACAAATTTTCACTAATTTTTTATGTTGTACTTTTTTTGTTTCAAATAGTTTATGGAGTAATAACATTATCTTATTGGGTAAACAAAAAACCTGATAAAACTTTTAAAGTAGTTGCAGTTCAACATAATGCAGATTCATGGAGTGGTGGATTTCAGACTTATGAACATAATTTCAATACGTTGGTAGCTGAAACTAGAGAAGCTTTAAGTTTTAGTTTTGATGTTGATATGGTTGTATGGTCTGAGACAGCATTTGTACCATCTGTTAGTTGGTATACAAAGTATCCTTATACGGGTGATGGAAAAGGTTATGATTTTGACTATCTCAGAAAAATTCAAAAATTGGTTTCCTCTTTTGTAAAGTTTGGTACAGAGTTAAATATTCCGCTTTTAACAGGCAATCCAACTAGTGTTCTTGCTGAGGGGACAGATGAGCCATACACTGAAGCTGGTGACTGGAATAATAAGGTAGATTATAATTCAGTAATACTTTTTGATGATGGTATAATAAAACAAACCTATACAAAGCAACACTTGGTTCCGTTTACTGAACACTTTCCTTATGAAAAATTAATGCCCCATTTTTATCAGTTTTTAAAAAAACATGATTATCATTGGTGGGAAGAAGGTACTGAATCAGTAGTTTTTGAAACATCTAATGGAATTACTTTTTCTACACCTATATGTTTTGAGGATGTCTTTGGTTATATTTGTGCTGAATTTGTAAAAAATGGTGCAAATTTGCTTGTTAATATGACAAATGATAATTGGTCTAAATCAGTTGTTGCTGAATATCAGCATGCAGCTATGGCAGTATTCAGATCTGTGGAAACAAGAAAATCTACACTAAGAGGTACTAATAGCGGTATTACATGTTTAATTACGGCTTATGGTGAAATTAAAGATGAAATGCAGCCATTTAAGGAAGGCTGGAAGCTTTATTCCGTACCCATTTATGAAAGTGAATTAAGTACTTTATATGTAAATGTTTCAGATTTACCAGTAAAGATATTCAGTTTTATAATCTTAATATTCATTATAGTTTTTTCATGTTATAGATTTTGTTGCTGTTTCTTAAAAAAGAAATTAAAAAAGAAATTTAAAAATAATTAAAACATAATGAAATCAGCAAGTTGTATTATTATAGGATCAGAAATATTACGTGGAGACATAACAGATAGGCATGTTTCTTTTTTGGCTAATCAACTTAAGATATTAGGTTTTGGATTGGAAAAATCAACTATAGTGCCTGATGATTATTCAATTAATTCTGTTTTGGACTTAGATTTAAAAAATTATGATTTAGTAATTACAACAGGTGGTTTAGGACCAACATCAGATGATATTACTAGGAAATCAGTAGCCATGGTTACAGAATCACCATTAGAAAAAAATGATGAAGTATTTTTAACATTATTAAAAAAACTTGATAGCAGAGCTTTTGGAGCAAATGAAGTACAGGCTATGATTCCAAGTGGTTTTACGGTTTTGCCAAATCCAAATGGTACAGCTGTTGGTTTTATAAAAACTGTTGATTATAAAAATAATAATGTTACATTAGTTTGTCTTCCAGGACCTCCAGTAGAAATGCAGGACATGTTTTTATCTTTTGTTGTCCCTTTTCTAAAAAAATATGACTCAAGCGTGAATTTGCCTGATTCTTATACTGTATTCTTAATTTCAGAGGCTAAACTGGAAGAATTATGTCAAATGGCTAGTGTTAATGGAGTAAGCTGGGGAACCAGATTTTCTCAATATTCAGTTAATCTTTATGTCTATGGTGATGATAAGAAAAATAGAGATGAGTTTATTGATAATCTGAGAAATTTGGTTGGTCCGTATCTTATCTATGAATCTGATAATGTAAATGCTTCAGAACTTCTTACTGATTATTTGAAAAAAAATCATTTAACTATAAGTTGTGCTGAAAGCTGTACATCTGGACTTATTGCTAAGCTCTTAACAGATAAAAGTGGAAGTTCTGATTATTTTTGGGGAGGGGTAGCTAGTTATCATAATAATGCTAAGATAAGGATTTTATCTGTACCTAAAGAGGTTATAGACAAATACAGCCCAGTAAGTGAAGAAACTGCTAAGGCTATGGTTTTAGGAATAAACACTATTTCAAACACTTCTGTATCAATTTCTACTACAGGCTACGCTGATGAAAGAGCAACTTTGTGTTTGGGTTTTAAATCAAATAATAATGAAGTTCAAACTGTAAAAATAAAATTCAGTATAAAAGACAGAGATTTATGTAGAAGACGTTACGCTGTATGTGCCTTAATACTTTGCAGACTGTATTTATGTTATCCAAAATTAAATTTATCTGAAATAACCAAACTTTGGACTTTTGTGTAAGTTCATTCATATGGCATAATAGTGAAGTTGCATATAATATTGTTGTTAAATATATTAACAAATTTGTAGAAGTAGAAAAAATGGACAATAAGGTAGATGTATTAGTAGGTATGAGCGGTGGGATAGATTCCTCCGTATCTGCATATTTTTTAAAGGAAAAAGGTTATAATGTTACAGGTATAACCATGAAATTATGGAAAGCTGACAGAAAGTTCAGTTCCTTTATTCATGGAGATGCATGCTTTTCTCCAAATGAAGACAGTGATATTTATAAAGCACAGAATATATGTAAAGTTCTTGGTATAAAACATGTAGTACTTGATGTGTCAGAAGAATATGAAAAAAATATTCTTTTAAATTTTAGAAATGAATATTTAAATGGAAGAACTCCTAATCCATGTGTATGGTGTAATCAAAAGATTAAATTTGGAGCATTGATTACAGAAGCAAAAAAATCAGGTATAAATTTTGATTTTTTTGCTACAGGTCACTATGCTAGAATAAAAAAGAATGGGAGCAGGTATGATTTATTAAGAGCTTTAGATTTATCTAAGGATCAAAGTTATTTTCTTTACAGATTAAGTCAGAATCAGCTTAGTAGCGTTTTATTTCCATTAGGGGATATTACTAAGAAACAGGTAAAAGAAATAGATTTTAAATTAGGTTTTCATGATGAAAATCAGAAAGAAAGTCAGGATTTTTATAGTGGACCGTATTCTGATTTGCTTGATGTCAGCCCGCAAAAGGGAAAAATATTATATAAAGACGGGACCGTTCTGGGTGAACATGAGGGCTATTGGAACTATACCATAGGTCAAAGAAAAGGTTTAGGTATTGCCTGGCCAAATCCTTTATATGTTATTTCAATTAATTCTGATAGTAATACTGTAACAGTTGGAGAAAGAGATTTTGTTTTATCTTATGAAGTTTATGCAACTGATGTTAATTTTGTTTCTTTATCAGAAGAAGAATGTCAAAATGAAATTATTGTTAGCTGCCAAGCTAAGATACGTTCAAATGGAGCACTGGAAGCCTGTAATGCTAGGATTTATAAAAAAGACAATAGTTTTATAATAAAAGCCTTCTTTGAAGACGGTGTATTTGGTAGTACACCAGGTCAAAGTTTAGTTTTATATAAAGATGATTCTGTGCTTTGTGGTGGAATTATTTACCAGAATAATCAGTAGAAAAAAGTTTTAGTTTGCTTCCAATAAAAGGCCAGATAAAAGTAATCCATATTCCCGTTAAGCAATATCTAATCCATGATGTTATGGGATTATTTATAAATAGTTTTTTTGATAAGACTAAAAATATGTAAGCTCCTAATATTCCTAAAATATATCTTATTATTTTTTTTATCATACTGCCGTCAGTATTGAATTTACATAATCTTTCTTCTAATGAAAAACCCAAAAGTAGAGCTCCAAACATAGTAGTACTTTTAGAAAGATCACTGAAAGCATCATAATTAATTAATGCATTGTTTAAGAGAATTGATATAAATAAGCTAGCAAAAATTAATAATAATGCAATTACTGGAAATATTTTTAAAATTAATTTTTTATTATCATATATACGTTCAAAAACTTGCGTGAGAGTAAATGTAATTATAAAACCAAGCAATAATCCACCTACTACATCAAGTGGCCAGTGAACACCTAGATAAAGTCTAGATAGTCCTATTAAAACAATTAAAATGCCACAAAGAATTGACAACAGCTTTTTTTTATATACCTTAGATAAACAGCCATAAAATGAAGTTGCCATTGTAGTATGTCCGCTTGGAAAGGAATAGCCTGTGGCAGTACTTTTCCTTAAACTTCTAATTTCTTCCGGATAAACCTGCCATGGGCGGGGAAATCTTATGATTGATTTAATAATCTGCATGGTAAAAATACTAGTCATAAGTACAAATGAAATAGTAAATCCTTTTTTCTTGCTGGTGCACCAAAAAATAAAAAGTGAAATGGATAAAAGAATAAATTCTTCTCCCAACATTGTAATAAACTCAACAAGTTGATTTAAAAAAGGTGTTCTGAGTGAAGCTAAAAATAGAAGTATGTTTTTCTGTAATTCCATTATATGTTCCTTTTATATGTTTTCTGTATTGTTTTCATTGTTAAATAAACATTTTTTTATGAAAGGTATTGTTAATACCATACAAAAAATGGTTTGTAACAGTAAGATTATATTTATTCCATTATATTGTGTATATAATGAATTTGTATTAATAACTGCATCAGGATATGAAAACAGGAACGCAGATACTAAATTATTAGCCAAATGGATAGCAAATGGAATATAAATAGATTCTGTTTTTAGATAAATATACATAAGGGAAAATCCCATAATAAAATAAAATGACATGGCATAGATAGCTTTTAATCCTATAACTTCTGGATTTAAAAAATGAGCAAGGGAGAATAAGAGTCCTGAAAAAAAACAATATATAAGTTGTATTTTAGTTCTAGTTTCAAGTTCATCTGATATAAAGTATCCTATAACAGATCTGAATATTAGTTCTTCTGCCATAGCAGAGAAACTTAGTGTAATGAGTGTACATGCCCATTTTATAATAAAAAAATCATTATTAAATGTGTATTTGAAGTTATTAGGATATAGAAGCATCCAGATAAACTCTGTAACAGTTAGAATAGAGAAATAATAAATAAAAGTGTACGTAAATTTAGCTAAAGAGAAGCTTCCAAATAGTTTTTTTATTGGGAAATTAATAAAATATTTTGTTGTAATCAGAATACTTGAAATCAGTATCAGATAATTAAATGCAGTGTATATTAGTCTCTCTTCATATGTAGGAGATTTTTTAAATGTAAAAGAAATAAAATATGAAAGTAATAGATATAAAATATATGCTAATACAAGTCCAAATAAATGTTTTATAATTCTTCTTTTATTCATATTATACTTAGTGGTAATAATATAATTTATTATAAGTTGTATCAAATGGAGTATTAATGAATTTAGGTATAGAAAAAGATATGTTAAATGAAGATGTGTTAAATAAAGATGCATTAAATGAACTTACAAAAAAAATTATCTCTTTTTACAATACTGGTAAAACTTTAGTATTTCCAGGTCAGGCTACGGCTAAATCTTTTATAAAATACGTTAGTTTTTTGAATCCGTATAAGGCTGTTTTCCATGATAAATTTATCTCATTTGATACTTTTGTTAATAAAGTAAAAAATATTTCAGATGTAAATAATAGAGTTGTATTATCAGATAAAGTTGTTTTTTTGATGATTTTACTTAAAGAAAAGGAACTGAATTATTTTATTCCAAAATATGCAGAACCAAATTATTTAGAATTGAATACAGAACAAAATAATGGAATTTTTTCTTTTAATAGGAATATTTTTCTGAATGACTTAATTAAAAATTTTGATAAGATTATAAAAGTTTACTGTAATGATATGGATACCATATCAGATGATAAGTTAAAAAAAGATATTAGTTTAATTGGAACCAATTGGGTAGAATATTTGAAAAAGAAAAATCTTATTGATCCAAATCTTATTAAAGCTGATTATTCAAAATATATTAATGAATATGTATTTGTTTTTCCATCTTCATTTCTTAGTACAGAAATATCTTATGTTCTAAAATATGGTTATGAAGTTATTGAAAATGATATTGAAGAATTACCTTTACATGTATATAAAAATACTTATCTAGAACTTAATAATACGGTAAGAAAGATTTTTGAATTATTATTAAACGGAGTAAAAGCTGATGATATTTGTATTACATTATTATCCAAATCAGCTTTTTCTTATCTGAATTATGAATCCCTTTTATATGGGATTAAACTTAACTACATACATGGTTATCTATTGTCTGAATATAAAACAGGTGTATTGCTAACTGTTTTTTATGATCTTTATAATTCTTCATTTGAATTTTCAAAGATGAGAAAATTTTTGTCAGAGCCATCATTTTTATTTAAAGATAGAGAGTTTACTTCAGAAGTTATCAGATATGCGCTTGATAATAAAATATTATATCTTGAAAAAAAATATTTGAAGATGTTTTTTTATACATCATTATATGAAAGAATTTCACTTCTAATCAGTTATATTTCTGTTATAGCAACTACAAGTGATAAAAAAACATTTCAGCAATCATTATATGGGTTTATAGAAGAATTTTTCATAAAGGACTATTTTGATAATGCAGTTAATTCTTCTGAACTTAGGGCTCATCAGATGATAATGGAAATTCTAGATAAGATTAATATTGAAGATACCAATGTTATTGGTGAAATACCAATATTGGCTATTTTATTAAATGTTTTACAGCAAACTAAATATACAGAAAACACAGTAAAAGAAGGAATTAAAGTATATGATTTTCCTACTGATTGCGGAATATGGTCTAAATATCATTTTATTGTAGGTTTAAATGAAGATGATGCATCTATTGTTCTAAATGATTTTTCTTTTTCTTTTAATCCTAAGATTTTAGAAGATAATAAAAAAGAGATTACTCAAAATATTATCAATTCTTACTTATGGCATAAAGAAAATTTGTTTTTATCAGCTTCAATTAAAACATATGATTCGGATGTTACACTACCTCATGGTTTTTTATATATAAATGATGAATTAGGTTATGCTGATCCATATAAATATGAGAAATCATTATTTAATAAAAATTTATGTTTTAATAATACTTATGCTATTCCAGTACAAAAAGAAAGATTCTACATAGCAATGAGTACAGTATTTCAGTCTATTAATAAAGATGTGGTCTTTTATGCTGATTATGAAAATTTAGTTACGTATTCAAGATTATCCGACTACTTGAAATGTCCTTTAAGGTTTTATATCAAACATGAATTAAAAGTGGAAAGGCTATCTTATGATATTGTTTTTCTGGATACAAGAGATTTAGGTGATATTTTACATAACGTTTTAGAATCTTATTTAAAAAATAAAAATACTGATTTAAATTCAATTCTCTATAAAAGTATGTTCAATTCTTTAAAAGATAAATCAGATGAAGTAAAGCTTTATTATACTGGTGCTTATTTTTTTTATAAGAATAAGTTGCAGCTTTTTCCAAAGCTGTTACAAAAAAAAATAGGTTTAGCTTTCAGTGATTACAGTTCTGAAACAGAATTTTCATTTGATCAACCTTTTAATGATTATAATTTAAAAGGTAGAATTGATTGTCTATTAAAAGAAGATAATTCAAATAATTTAATAGTTTTAGATATAAAAACAAATATAGTACCAAATGATAATTTACAGCTTTTATTTTATTCTAAGGCATTAAAAACCATATTTCCTGATTCAAACATAGCTATGGGGTCATATTATAGTATAAAAAAAGCTTCTTTTTCTAAAGGCTGGAAAAGTACTGAAGACTTATCAAATATGATATCTGAAATAGATGATGCCATAGAAGAATATGTTAAAGGTTTAAAATGCGGGGTGATTAAAGCCACACCTTCAGAAAAATCATGTTCAGAATGTGATTACTCCTCCATCTGTAGAAAACGTTTTGTAATTAAATAAAATTTGACAGGTTTAAATAGCATATTGGATTATTAAAAATAAATGATGAATTTAATATTCTATGTCATAGTTTAATGGCTTTGAACTATGAAGAGTTGGAATTATTAAGAAATAATTTAACTAAATTAGATTCAGTATAAATTGAGTACAGTGATTTAGTAGAATTGGTTGATAAATCACTGCTATATAATGAAACTTTAATGAGTTTATCTAACCTTTTAAAAGAAATAATTATTTCATCATATAGAACTATGGATTATGAATCAGCTTATGGATTATCTATAAATTTTCCATATACAAATGATCTTATTGATCTTTATAAAACTGATATCAAAACTGACACAGAGAATTTAATAGATTTTTATAAAGAAACAGACTGGTGTACCTTTATAAGTGAGTTTTATAATCTATAAAATTATTATTTTAGTGTACATAAAAAGTTTTTTTTTATGGTATAATTTAGAAAATTAATAAAAATTATAAGGATTATAAAATAATGAAGATTGCAATTACTTATGAAAAAGAAACAAACAGTGTATTTCAACATTTTGGGAGAACTGAGTATTTTTATATATTTGATACTGAATCAAATGAAGAAAAAGTAATAGATAATGGAGGTTATGGCCATCATGATTTAGTTCCATATCTAAAATCATTAGGAGTAAGTACTCTAATTTGTGGCGGAATTGGTTCTCATGGAGCTAAAGCTGTTACATCATCAGGTCTTAACTTAATACCAGGAGCAGTTGGGGATGTAAAAAATGTAATTAGAGCATTTAAAGATGGTAGCTTAGTTGGAAATCCAAATGCCATGCATTCCTGTTCTCATGAAGGGCATAATCATTAGATAATAATAAAAATATGTTACTTTTCTGTGGAAGATTTGTAAATGTATAAAAAATATGATGGACGTAAAATGTTATTCAAGTCCAGATTTGTAAAATATCTTAGCAATATAAATGGACAGGACATAAAAACAATTGAAAAAAAAATAAATTATTGTATAAATGATAATGAAGAATTCTGTGATAAGGGCAATTATAGGCATTTATCCAATATTTTTACATGCATGGCTTTGTTTGACTTTTTGGTTGAAAGAGGTCAATCAGAAACAGAAGCCGAAAATTTGATATTTGATACCATGTATAGTTACATGCAAGTGAAAAGAGAAAAATTTCAGAAGTTGGCTAAATATGGATGGTTTTGGCCATTAATTAAGAAACTGGTTCCTTTTGGATTCAGAGTAGGAAGCGGTACTGGATGGGCATATACATGGCATAAAGACTTACCTAAAAATGAATTTAGATTTGAGTGTAAAAAATGTATATATAAACCAATATTTTCAAAATATGGTTTTGATAGATTTGGTCCTAAATTCTGTTATAATGATATTATAGTTTATGGAGAGCTTCCAAGAACTGACTTTATTAGAACAAAAACAATATCAAAAGGGGATGAAATGTGTGATTTTAAATTTATTCATTACAATAAAAATGAAAAATTCAAAAGAACAAAGAGTGTATAAAAGAATCAAATGATATTTACAGAAAGCCAATTAAAAGCCATAAATACAAATAAAAATGCATTAGTTTCTGCTGGAGCAGGAAGTGGAAAAACTACAGTTTTATCTTATAGATACGTGCGTCTGGTAGAAGAAAAACTTGCTCATTCAGATGAAATTCTAACTATAACATTTACAAAGAAAGCAACAGCAGAAATGAAAAAAAGAATCAGGGATCTGCTTGTTCAGGATATAAAAGACAACAAATGTCCAAATGAAGAACTAACACGTTTTTTAAATGCCAGTATTTCTACAGTTGATAGTTTCTGTTCTACTATAGTTAGAAATAAATGTATTGATTACGGTTTTTCGCCTTCCTTTTCTATAGTTGATAATGATGATTTTAGAAAAAATTTAAATGAAATTACCTTATCCTTACTGAAAACAGAACTGAATAAAGATATATATAAAGATTTTGCTGAAAAAATTTTTTCCATATGTTCTGTATCTGATGTTATAAATTTTTTCATCAGCTTAGCAGATTCTAACAATGCCATGTTTAATATTGTTTCAGAAATGGATCCAGATATTTCAACAAATATATATATAAAAAAAATTGGTGAACTACTTAGTCTGAAAAAAAGAGATACCGTAAAAGATCTGCAAGAATATATAGACTCTGGGCTGGAAAAAGGTGAAAACTTATATCTGTATAATAAGCTCTTAGATTTATTATCTTCTGAAGGATATGATTTTTCAGAATTGTGCTCACTTTATGACCAAATTTGCAATAAAACTAGTACTAGAATCAGTTCTAAAGAAGTTAATGCTGATTATATAAAAGCTCTTAGAGATAAAATTAAGAGAAAATCCATTTTGCATATTATAAGTCTTGAAAGCGTGCTTAATGAAAAAGAATTTATCTATTGTTTTTACAGCCTTATTTCTCTGTATGAAAAAGAAGTTAACAAATATAAAAGAAATAATAATATTTTGACTTTTTCGGATATTATCAAATTGGCTATAGATATTTTGTTAAAAGATTTAAAGATACGTAATTACTATAAAAATAAATTCAAATATGTAATGACTGATGAATTTCAAGATAATAATGATGACTTTAAAAAACTATTTTATTTATTATGTGAAAATAATGCTTCTACTGATTTAACTGAAGGTAAGCTTTTTATGGTTGGAGATGAAAAACAGAGCATATACAGATTTAGAGGTGCAGATGTTTCTGTTTTTAAAGAAGTAAAAAAAACTATTTCAGAATCTGGTGGGGAATTTATAGAATTAGAAGAGAATTTTAGAAGTGAACAGTTTTTAGTTCAGGAATTTAATAGATGGTTTAAAATAATAATGGGAGAAAATAATGAAAAAAATTATGAATCTGATTTTTCACCATTAAAATATAAACATGAAAGCACAGTAGAGCCTAAAATAATTTATCATCATATGGAAGAGGAAACGGAAGATAATAATTCAGATGAATCAGAAGATGCTGATAACATTGAATCTGAAGCATTTAGTTTGGCTGAATTTATTAGTGAAAAAATTCTTAAAACTGATGAATTCTTAATACCATCTAAAGACGGTATGTTGGTAAGGCCTACATACAGTGATATATGTATTTTATTAACTAAAACAACAAATCAGGGAAAGATAGAAAAAGCTCTTAAACTTCAAGGAATTCCATATCATTCAGATGAACTTAAATCTGTATATAAGGAAGCATTGGTATCTGATTTTTATTCTATCATAAGTAGTACTATATATCCTGATAAGTTAACTGAAATGGCAGTTAAGAACAGTCCTTTAGGTAGTTTCTATAATTCTGAAATTTTAAAGAATTATTGTATGGAAAAAACCATTACAGAAGTATTGAGTTACATCTATTTGGATATGGGTTATAGAAATTTTATTATTTCTAATCCTGATAATCAGGTTTATGAAGAGCATTTTAAATGGCTTTTTGCCTTAGGTTGTGATTTTGAAAAAAGGAGAAAATGTTTATCTGAATTTATTGATTATTTAAGATCTTTAATATTATCAGACAGTTTAAATAAAACAGCGGAGAAGAGGGAACTTAAAATATTACAGGACTCTGAAAATGCAGTATCAATCATGACAGTCCATAAGTCCAAAGGGCTTGAATTTCCTATAGTAATAATAGCTCAGATGCAAGTTAGTAAAAAAAATGATACATCTAATTTAAGGGCAGTTATGGAAGATGGTTTTTTATATCTTCCATGTATGGAAATATGCGAAAAAGAAAGTGATAAAAAGTTAGTCCCACCACAGGTAATTTTAAAAGATATAGAGATAGAGCACGAAAACGCAGAAACTAAAAGATTATTTTATGTTGCTGTAACCAGAGCGTGCTACCATTTGATTTTGTCAGACAGTAGTAAATCAGACAGTAGTAAAAATAAAGATAAAGAAAAAGATACTGGTTTAATAACATTTAAGACTTTGTTTGATAAATGCAGAAAAACTGATGTAGATAAACATTTAATTCAGGAAATAACCTATAAAAAAATAAAAAAGGAAAATACCAGGTCAACTGGTAGAATTAAAAAAGAAGATTTGGAAGCCAATAAAATATGGTATGATAAAACTATAGAATTTAATCCAAACTATCAAAGAAATGAGATATCAGTTACATCTTTAGAAGAAGAATTTTTTTCAGATGATAAAAAGAATATATATTTTACAGAATTACCTATAGATAATTATTTAAAGGCTAATTTACTACAACAAGATTTTGGAACTTATGTTCACAACTTAATAAGCTGTACTTTGAAAAATACCTACATGATAAATAATGAAAAATATGATAAATCTGCAAATATTCTTTCAGATAATTTTTTTAATAGTAGTTTTTATAAAGGTTTAAAAAGCTGTTTTATCATAAATTCTGAAGTCCCGTACACAATGTATGATTCAAAAAATGATCTGTATAAGGAAGGTATAATTGATTTTATAGCAGAAAATGAAAATGAGTTTATAATAGTAGATTTTAAAACTTCATTAATAAAAACGGATAAGGTTTATATCCCACAGATTACAGAATATGTGCAAGCTGTACATTCTTTAAAGCCGTCAAAAAAAATAAGTGGTTATATTTTTTATTTAAGGGATCCGGAAAACCCAGTAAAAGTCATTCAATTATGAAAAAATTATTTGCAGGCAAAAAGTTTAATGGTCATATACATATTCCACCTTCAAAAAGTCATACAATAAGATCAATTCTCTTTTCATTTTTAAAATTTGGTAAAACAGTTATAAATAATCCTTTAATATCAGATGACACTAAAATGGCACTTTCTTTTTGTTCTAAAATGGGAGCTGATATTATAATAAATAAGTATTCAGTTATTATTGATTCCAGTAGTCTAAAAAATACTGATGAAGTTTATATTGATTGTGGTAATTCAGGTACTACACTTTTTTTTTCAACAGCTGTGTCTTCTTTATTTGATTTTAAAGTTCATTTTACAGGTGATTCTTCATTAAGTAGTAGGTCAGTAAAAGGTCTTCTGAATGCATTAAAAAAGATGGGTGTTTTGATATCTGTAAAATCTGATAACAGTAAAGAATGGTACCTCCCATATTTTATAAAAGGTAAAGCTCTTGCATCGGATATTATTATTAATTGTACAACCAGTCAGTTTGTTTCGGCTTTATTACTTATTATGCCGTTATTAGATGGGGAATCTACACTTACAGTTTCTAACTTATGTGAAAGGCCATATATTGAAATGACATTGTCATATTTAAAGATGAATAATATCAGCTATTATGTATCAGAAGATCTGACTTTTTATAGATTTTCTGGATCTGAAAAATATGTTAAGGATAATTATATAATTCCTCCTGACATGAGTTCAGCTCTTCCTTTTTATGCATTAAAGGTTTTAACTTCTTCAGAAATTGTTTTTGATAATTTTTTCACAGACCGTCTTCAGGCTGATTATAAAGCATTTGAGGTTATAGACAGTATGATGAAAGATGAAAAATCAGTTTTTGATATTGGTGATTTTCCAGATTCTCTTCCTGTGTTGTGTTGTACAGCCACTCAGGCTAAAAGACCAGTGCTTTTTAAAAATGTTGCAAATGCACGCATTAAAGAAACAGATAGAATTAAAGTTATTTCTGAAAATTTGAATATATTGGGTATAAAAACACAGCAAACAGTTGATTCTATAAAAATTTATCCTAATAAAACACTTCACGGTGGAATACTAGATTCCTATAATGACCATAGAATAGCTATGGCATTAAGTGTTTTATCTGCACTGTGTAAAGGTGATGTTTATTTAAAAAATGAAAAATGTACAAATGTTTCATTTCCTGATTTTTGGAATATAATGGAATCAATATCATATTAGTGTTTTAGTGTTAAATTGGTTATTAAATTTATTATTTTAATGGAGAATATATATGAAAAAGATATTGATAGTTTTAAGCATGTTTTTTTTCCTGATTTTAGCATTTTCATGTAATAAGAATTCAAATGAAGTAAGTATTGTTTTAGATTTGGAAGATGCAAATGAGCAATTATTTAATAAAAATACATTTTTAAGTTTTGAAAAAGATAAAAAAGTTTTATCTAAAGAATTTAAAGTTTCTGAAAAATACTGGGGTGAGCTTGAAGAAAAATCATGGTCAGTCAAAGTTTATATTAATGGTGAAAGTGAATGTGAATTGATTTTATCAGCAGATCAAAATCTTCTTCAATTGGTACCTTCAAATGATAAAGAAGGAATTAGGAATATGTATATTAGTTCAGATGATCAAGTTATTTATAAAACTGATTTAATAGAAGATGATGAAGACTATGATTTGGATTTCAGAGAAATATGGTTTAACTTCCCTAAGAATTCAGAATACAGTTTAATATCACCATACATGTTAATGTATGATAAGCTAGAGACATGGGAGGAAAATGTAGATACGTTAGTGTTGACTATATATCCAACTGATAAAGGTTATGCAGGTGAACCTAGGTTTCTAGAGCTTAAAAAAAACAATATAAACGGAAATGAATATCTAATTTTTAGGGATTATGAATCAAAAAAAATTTATTCTCTTAAGATATTAAATAAAAAAACTGGTAAATATGAATTGGTAAAATCCAGTGATAAAATCAGTTATATTGATACATATTATATTGAATAAAATATTAATTAATATAGATTATTTCAGGAGGAATAATATGAATGTTTTAATTTTAAATGGTAGTCCAAGAACAGATAATACTTCTGATATGATTAAGGCTTTTAAAAATGGTTTATCAAAAAAAGACTATAAAATAAATGAAATACAGGTTGGAAAACTTAAAATATCTGGTTGTCTAGGTTGTGAATACTGTCATGGAAAAGGTGAAGGAAAATGCATACAAAGGGATGATATGGATAAAGTCATGCAGGGATATCTTGATGCGGATATGATAGTTTATGCTTCTCCAATTTATTACTTTGGTATGACTGCACAGATTGTTAGTGCTATTCAAAGAGTTTATGCTATAGGTAAACCTCCTAAAGCTAACAAAGCAGTATTATTATTAACTTCTGGTTCAGAAGGTGTATATACTAGTGCCATATCCATGTATAAAGATATGATTAATTACATGGGTATCTCAGATTTAGGAATCATTACAAATTCGGGGATGGGTAAGGTTTCAGAATCCAAATTAAGTGAAATAGAATCATTTGCTGAAAATTTATAATTTAATAATAGGAGTTTATAAAATGACAAAAATTGAACTATTAAGAGAATATGCAAAGGGTTGGTTTGGAAATTCACAGCAACATTCTATCTGAAATGAGTAAATCTTTATCTTTGTTTGATGATGATTTTATTACAAAAAATATGATTCAGAAGTTTATAATAGATGAGCAAGAGCATTATAACTGGGTAAGACAGCATTTGAATCTAATAAAAGAAATAGGATATGAAAATTATTTAATAGAACAGTTGGGTTAATTATGTATTGTCCTTAATTTAAGATGCTGACTACTTTTTTTTAGTAGTCAGCTTTAGATTTAATTTATGCGTTAAAATTATATTTTTTCAACATGGTTAATACCATTTCTAATGCATTTGTACAGGCAAAAACAATAATTACAATACCTTTCACTATAGGACTTTCACTTATGCAAGTAGCTATAGCTGTAACTGAAGTGGTAATGGCAAAATCTGCTTTAGGAACAGCTATTAATTCTTCAAGCCATTCTTTAAAGGTTTTATCTTCTTTGCTGTTATCAGAGTCTTTGAATTTGTATTTTTCATAGATAGTCATAATTGATAATGAAACAAGTCCTGCACCTATAGAGATTGCAGCCGCAGCACTTATCTTGCCCCATAGAACAATATCAGGTATTGCCATGTAAACTATACCTGCGGTCAGAAGAACTATTGATCTGGTTACTAGTGATTTAAGGTCTTTATAAAATGCATGTTGTTGATCAGCAGGAAGACCTTTAGCAAATTCATCAGCCATTATGGTCATTTTTTTCTCTGCTTCGTTTATCTGTATTTCCAAATCAGCGTATTCTCTTTCACTTAATAAATTTTTTGCACTGTCAACAACATATTCAGAGTTATTTGAAACAGTACTTTCTTCTACAGCAAAACAGAATTCTACATAGTCATGTCCTGATTTCTCATCTAAAATTAGATCAACTATCTGTTTCCCAGATAAGGGTTTACCTTTAGTACTGTTGTCAATTTTTGCTTGTAATTCAGGTTCCAGATTAGGTTTTATGTATTCCATTTCCGAATCAATAGCTTTAGAAACTACTGTTTTAATGGTTGAATCTGAATACCTTTGTTTGTTATTTGGAAGTATGTTCAAATTACATGAACACATGGCAAATAAAAGAATTACAGCAATCCAATAATTAAAAATGCTTTTTTGTTTTTTAGTCATATACCCTCCGTAAACTAAAATTTATACTTCCAGCCCACGTTTAATCGTGCTCTAAAAGTGCTGTATGAATCAAAACTGCCTCTAAGAGAGGAGTATTCATCTGAAAAAGTCCCAGACGGATCTCTAATTAAAAGTACAGGTTCAATAAAAAAACCAAGAGGTATGGTTATATTTCATCCCACAGCCATTTCATTTAATGGTGTAAAATTTGTATCATTATTGTTTTTCCCAATTTCTCTACCAAAATGAATAAGAGATATGCCAAAAAATAACCCTGTTTTAATTTTAAATGGGTAGTAACATACAAATATGGCACCATCCAGAAAAATTTGGTTGTTACAGTTAGTTAGTGTAAGAGGTAATCTGAATTCAAATTCACTATCAGGTGCATATCTGAAACTTAATGAAAATTGGTTAGAATGATGTTTTAGAAATAGATCCTGGATAATCCCTAAATCAGCAGATACTCCCAGTATTTGATTTTTTTCTTCTGAAAAACAAGGTTGAATATGGCAGAAAAGAATTAGAAGAAATAGAAAAATTTTTTTTACTTTATTCATTTTTCTAATCCTCTATAATTGTTAAAATAACAATAGAACCATCACTGCATGGGCATAACATATGGTTATCTGTTGTTATCATTATTTTTACAATATCTTCCTCTAAACAGGTTGTATCCAGTTTATTAAAGGCATAATAGTTATTTGAATATGTTATTATATTGTTATCTGAATCACATATATAAAAATATTGAGATGTATTTCCACTAATCAGATGTTTAACATTAGCTTCAAAAGATGTAATACTATTCCATGTCTGACTTCCAATATTATATCTGCAGTGAACAATTCTATTTCCGTTTGTTACTAATATATTTGTTCGGTCCAAGAATATAAAATCTGTAATATCAGATATACCTATTTTTGATTCATACCATTTACTTGTTCTTTGTGTACCATTAAAAGATGCTGAATATATGGAAGTACCGGAACCTGAAAGTACAATTTTGTCGTCATAGCCTTTCATAATTTTTGGACCAATGGAGGCATTTACATCTAATACACAGCATAAATATGGCCCTGAATTACTAGAGACAACCTGATAGCCTTTACTGCATTTGCTGTCTATTGAAGCTATTACCCCGCCTCCATCTTCAGATGGAATAAAAGTGGCATATCTAGTTCCATTAAATTCACAGAAACTAGGTATGTTTGTAGACCCTTCTAGTCTTAATATATTGTCACCAAGTAGTGCATTTTCTATTTTTCCAGTGGATGGATTATAGAACATGTAATCCATGTTTATTTTGTAATCATTTAGAAGAAACATGTTCATGTCCTTATTTGAAAATAAGGCAGTAGTGTCATAAAGCCATTCTGTTCCTTTTTCTGATGCTGTTAAAGTTTGTTCTACTACAGGTCTAGAGTTTACTATACTGAATAATTGCATTATTCCTCTATCTGGTGTTACAACTACGCATTTATTGTCTGGTAATAAACCAAATTTTGACGTGTTATCAATAATTAGGTTTTTGTTTGTCAAAGCAGTAATTATTCCATCTTTTACTGGTACGCCAGTTTTACCTGTAACTGATGTTTTAAATTTCTCTGTTAGAGATCCACAGATATGCTTTTCTCTGTTTAACATTACTGCATTTAAGATATGCATACCTGAATTTGAGTTTATACTTATGTTGTTTTCATTTATTTTTAAATCTGTTTCTTCTATAAGAACACCATCCAAGTACCACTGTAGTATATAGTTATAAGACGGGTCATACTGTTTGTCTAAGATTAGTTCTAACTGAAGGTCTTTAGTTGAATTAATTTTTGAAAGTCCTGATATGTGAGCTGTGAGCGGGGAACCATTTATATATGGGATATATAATTCTTTATAATCAGAATTAACTTCTTCAGAAAAATTAATGATTCCTGTAGTTTTTTCTCCATTAATTATTTTAACAGCATCTACACATCCTCCAAATGTTACATTATTGTTGTTTAGTTTGCTCTTTAATAAATAGTAACCTGAAGGCAGGTTTGTAAAATTAACTGATATATTAGAAGAAGAAGGGGGAACTACAAGTGTTTTCTTTAAATAACAGTCATGGTAGTTATTACTATACATTTCTATTTCTACAGTAGAATTTTCCATAATTTCATTCCATTCATAACGTAATTGTAGAGAACCTGTACCTGAAATAGTATTTAAGTTGATAGTTTGAGGATCTTGATTACCAGATAGTGTAAAATTTAAAGAGCCTGTTGCAATTATCTTTCCTTTTGTATTATAGCCATTAGCCTTAATTTCCCAGTTTCCTAAAGGTAATCCTTCTATTATTATAGATGAACTTGTAGAATCTACAGTGAAAGTTTTTCCGCCAGGTCCTATGCCAGAAACTGAAAATTTTGTTATATCTGAAATGCTGTCATCTAATTTTATTGTTTTAGCTATTTCATCACTATGTATATAGAGATGCATAGTACCACTGCTGTATTCATCAGCACATGAATACATACATATTAGTAATAGAAAAGAAAAAAATATGCTTATACTTTTTTTCATATGTTTCTCCTGTTAAGTTCTTTTATTTCTATAATCTTTTTTATTTAAAAAAACTGAACAGAAAATGAGGTTTTCAGTTATAAATCCAGTTATATAAACTTATTATTATTTGATTGAGTATAAATTACTCATAAATTGTGTAATTTTTACCATATGGGTAAAAAAGATACATTAAAAGAGAATTGAACAGATAATAAAATTGTTTAATATGATAAAATTTATATATACAACTATATTTTTAAAACTTGGCACAGTAAATGCTAAGACATAAGTGTCAGTTTAAACTGATAGAAATTATAAAATAGGAGATGTGATTATGAATTATATGATGACTAGAACTAATGATAATGATTTTGAGACTTTATTTAATAATGTATTTGGGAACTGGGGTGTTAAGAATAGTAAGATTCCATCAGTGGATGTAATAGAAGATGAAAATGCTTATTATGTGGAAGCAGAGCTTGCAGGATATTCAGAAGATGATGTTAATGTTAATGTTGAAAAACATGTTCTTCATATTTCTTCTGAAAAATCTGTAAAAAAAGATGATAAGAAGTTTATTATTAAAGAACGTAGTTATATTAAGTTTGATAGATCTTTCTCACTTCCTGAAAGTGTAGATGAATCTCTTATTTCAGCTGAATTTAAGAATGGTATCTTAACAGTAACCTTACCTAAAAAACCTGTAGAGCAACCTAAAAAAATTGAAGTTAAGATTAACAAATAATTAAGAATAACAAATAATTTTGTAACTTTTAATGACTCTGTGTGTTTTATATGAGTCATAAATACCTCAGGGGTTGGAGATTATCTCTAACCCTATTTTTTTAACCTCTATTGATTATGATTAAAAAATTAATAAGACTGTAAAAAATATGATTATAAAAAGGGATTTACAGTGATAAAAGTTTTATTTGTATGTCATGGTAATATTTGTAGAAGTCCTATGGCTCAATATGTGTTTCAGGATATAGTAACTAAGGCTGGCTTAAGTAAATATTTTCAGATTGATAGTGCTGCTACAAGTACAGAAGAAATAGGAAATTCTGTGTATCCTCCTGCCGTAAAAATGTTGAATATGCATGGAATTAAAAATATAAATCATAAAGCCAGACAAATTGATAAGTATGATTATAAACAGTTCAGTTTAATAAAAGTTATGGATAATAATAACTTAAGTAATATTTTACATATGACTGATTATGATCCGGATGGAAAAATTTCATTACTTTTAAAAAATGAAAATATAGAAGATCCATGGTATTCAGGAAATTTTTTAAAAGTCTTTAATTTGATAGAAAAAGGGTGTAAAAATTTATTTAATGATGTGTTAAACTATAAAGGTTTTTCTTTGTCTACAGAAACAGATAAAAAAGTTTTTAGTATTTACTGTGCTTTATTTGATTTGTGGAGCCGTAAAACCTGTGCTACTAGAATGCAGAATAAATGGACTGCCTTAAATAGAACACTTGGTCAGTGTTCTGTAACATCTTTTCTTGTACAGGATTTATTAGGTGGTGATGTTTATGGAACTGCTCATGAAGATGGAAGCATTCATTGCTTTAATGTTATAGATAATAAGGTGTATGATTTGACTTCTGCTCAATTAAATAAATATGAAAATTATGATAATGGAGTACTTCAAAGTAGAGAAGTTCATTTTTTAAAAGAAGAAAAATATAACAGGTATCTATTATTAAAAAGTTTATATTTTAATTCCATTTAATTTAGATTTTTGTTCAGAAAAGTGTAAACCAAAATTACAATTATTTTTTTAAATGAATCAGGAATATGAATTAATGAAGCCTGTTCCTGCTCCATTTTTCTTTATTAGGTATTGCATACGTTGATTGAATATAATTCTGCGGTTTCCCACATTTGCAATAATATCATGTGATTTTTATGTCAATAACTAAAAATATTTTTTATGGCGTATTATGATAAATATAATTCTTTTTTGTTAAGCAAAAAATCTATGATATTAATATGCGTAATACCGTCTCTTGACATATCAAAATCATCTAGAGAAAGAACATACTTAGGTGATGGATCTTTTATAGATTTAAAAGCTCCAAATTCTCTTTGAATTACCTGTTCATCTGAAAGTAAATAAGCAACTTGAATAAAGCATTTTTTAGAATCTTTAATTGCAACAAAGTCTATTTCACCTTTATATGTTTTACCTATTTTTATATCATAACCTTTAAATACTAAATCATTATAAATAGCGTTCTCAAGAAAGTGCGATAAAATCACATTGTTTGATTCAGAACATGCAAGTATGAAACCATTATCAATTGCGTATTGCTTTTCTATAGATTTTAAATTCCTTTTAGATGCAATATCATATCTATGAACTCTAGATATTAGGCATGCTTCTTCTAGTTTTTCTAAATATCTGTAAACAACTTTTCTATCTAAATTACTATTATTATATTTATTGAAATAATCAACCACGTTCTGTGTTGAAAATTCTTTTGAAGTATTATTCATTATGTATTTTGAAATAATATTGAATGTTTCTTTATTAATATGAGATTTAGAATTGCATATATCTTTATTAACAATTCCATTATAAACAGATTTAAGATATTCAATTATATCTTTTTCTTCACTATAATCTAATCTTTGTGGCATCCCACCATATTTCAAATAATCACTTAGAGGATTATTTTTTAATTCTATCCTATTTTTTTCAAAATATTCTAAATATTCAGAATATGTAAAAGGAATTATTTTAAATTCTTTACATCTACCAACAAGTAAAGTTGCTAATCTACCAGATAATAATTTTGAATTAGAACCAGTAACAAAAATAGAAACATTTTGAGTTGCTTTTAGGGATGATAGCACTTTTTCAAATTGTCTAACATGCTGTATTTCATCTAATAGTATATAATATTTTTTTTTGTCTTTTATTTGTTTAAGTATATAAGCGTTTAATTTTCTATATGTATTCAATTTATCATATTTAATGTCTTCAAAATTGATAGTAATAATATGGTCATAACAAATAAGATTTTTTAATAACAATTCACTTTCAATTTGTTTAAGAATTATTGATTTTCCACATCTTCTAACGCCAGTTATAACTTTTATAAGCTTTTATAAGGTTTGAGTCATAGAAACGTCTTATTTCATTTAAATATTTTTCTCTAATAATCTCCATTTTAAGGTTATCCAATTTCTTTATTCACATAGATTGTATCTGTTGAGTGTCACAAATTCAATATTTTTTTGATTTTGTGACACATATTTTATATTTTTACACATTTTTCTAAAATATGTTTTTTTTTCTAATTTTCTTAAACAAAGATTTTATAACTGTTTTGTTGAAAATGATCTATTGGAAGTATGAATAAAAAACAGCTGGCGGAAAAAACTAAAATATTGTAATGACATGGGTTGGTCTGAAGAAGAATTTAAGAATAATTTAAGAGAAGATGATATTGTTACAGACTTACAGGGACAAATTGGATATTTTATTTCATATGAAAATTTCTTTTCACATGTCTTGAATTAGGTTCTGATTTTAAAATTGGGAAAGTTACAAACGCTTTAAGAGCATTTTCCAGATACATATAAAAAGTTAGAATAGTGTTTGGATTTATTAGCTTTTAATTGAATCTGGATTTAAAAGAAATTCTTTTAGGCTTAGAATAAGGACACCTTTTTGATCCATCCATTTTTTTATATTATTTCTTACTATAATTATTTTTCTAAAGCTGTCATCTATTTTTAATAAAGACTTTTCTTTTAATCATCTTATAGGTCTTGGGATAAAATTTTTGCAAGTTCTTGCACTTTTATGAAATTACTACAGTATTAGAATACTTGCAGAATCAAATCTTTATTTTATTTTTTTGAGAACGTGTTATAAAAAGTAGTGAAACATGGCATTTAAGCTATATAGGCTTTTAAATCAGCAACACTTTCATCTTTTGAGAGTCTGAAAACTATCTTTTTTTCAATCTGTCTGATTCTTTCTTTAGAGAGGCCGTATATTTCTCCTATTTCCTTCAAGCTAAGAGGTTTAGCTCCATGCAGACCATATCTTAGTATTATGATATTTTTTTCACGTTCAGTAAAATTAGACATTATATTATCAATAGCTTGAGTTAATGAATTGGTTAGCAGAATTTCATCTGGACCATCTGCCTTATCTTCAAGAATATCACCAAAGGTATGGCTTTCATCTTCTGTTAGTGGTGCATCTAAACTACAGACATTATTTGATATGTTAAGAAGAGAACTTACATTGTCTTCATCTATTCCGCAAGATTGTGCAATTTCTTCAATTGTTGCCTCGCTGCCATCTTTTTCCAAAAGAGCTTTTGCTGCTTGAATTGAATTTAGCTGTACATTTCTATTCATTGGAAGTCTGATTAATTTTGATTTATCTCCAATAGCTTTAATTATTGACTGTCTTATCCACCATACAGCATAACTTATAAATTTATTGCCTAATTCAGGTTGAAATTTATCTATGGCATTTATTAATCCTATATTACCTTCACTTATCAAATCTTCTAATGGTAATCCTCTGTTCTGAAAGGATTTAGCTACACTTACTACAAATCTTAAATTAGAATTTAATAGTTTCTCCCTAGCTTCATTATCCCCAGATTTTGCTTTCAATGCCAGTTCATATTCTTCTTTTGGATTTAAAAGTGATATTTTTTCTATTTCATGGATATAAGTATTAAGTGAATCTCTTGTTTCTTCCTCTTTGTTATTAAATTTAATATCAGATTCATCATTGTAATTTTTTGTTCTCATTTAAACCTCTGTAAATTAAATAAGCATATTTTGTGCCAACATAAAAAAAAGAGGGGGTAATTTAAATATAATCATAATTTCTTTATAAAAATGGTTATTTTTTACTCAAATGAAAAATTTGTTTATTATTTTGTTTCTTTTTTACTCAAATGGGGTTTGAAATATGGTAATTTCAAAAATGATGTTTATGAAAATATTTTTATACTTTTTATTAAATTATCAACATTTTTTATACTGAACTCATTTTTTTTCATAAATTTTTTCAATTCATTGTATTCTTCCTTGATTTTTAGATATGCTTCATGAACTTGATCTTTTGATAGACATGATTTTTCATTAATAAAAATATAAAAAGTCATTTGTATGATATAAAATCTTAACCACAGTGGTTCTGTGTTTTCATCTTTTTCAGAGGCTAAGATTAACATTTCAAACCTATAAAGTAATTTATTCATTTTATTTCCTAAAATTCATATTTTACCTTTAATAAAATTTTCTCCATTATTTTTCCATTAAATTTGTTCATCTACATATTTGTTCATTTATGCAATGGATATGATAAATATACAAACAAAATTCAAATAAACAAAATGCAGTGTTATAGATTGACAGTTAAAAAACATTTTTGTAATATTTTCTTCACAGTTTTGAATAATTTCAAACAGTCAATTATTGTTTTTAAGAGGATAACATGTCTGATAAAACCGACACAGAAGTGAAGAAAAGAAATAAAAAGAAAAATGAATGGACTCCAGGAAGAATTCTTACAACTATTATCATAGCTGTTTTGGCTCTGTTAATGGTTGGTGGGCTGTATTATTTTTTGGTTATAATTAGACAAAACACAGATGATTCAACAGTTTATGGTTACTATAATAAAGAGGCTGTTAAATATGAGCCATATAACGTATTCAGTGAAACAATAAATGGGGATACTTCATTTCAAACTGCATCCGAACATGAAGATTCTACCCAGATGATTTATTCTTTTTATTCTGCATATCAACAACAGCTTATCTTTCAGGCTGTAAATCAGATGGCTAAAAAAGCTGGTATTGGCTTTTCAAATGATTTGGTTAATAAGACTATAGTTGATTCTGGAGTTTATTCAACAAATGGGACTGGGTATGATGATGAAGTTTACAGAAATACCAGAGCACAGCAAAGACAGGTTATCAGAACCTTTTATGAAAAAAATTATCCATATACTGTAGTGGTAGAAGATATACAGACACCTAATTTAACACAGGTTGAAAAAGATGTTATTGGTGAAATTGCAGATAATACCAGAAGTTTTGAATATTTTGTAATAGATTATCATGTATATCCAGATTATTTAGCTCAAGATTATGATATTTCATCTATGACAAAAAATATTGATGAAGAAGGGAATGAAATTGAACCAACAGTAGATGAAATAAAAGAATATATATTTCAAAATGAACCTGAATTGATAAAGGCTTATATAGATGAAAATGTTTTAGCTTCAGCACTTTCATTAGCAGAAACTAATTTTGAGGAAGCAGCAGATATTTATTCTAGTGGAATTACTACAGTTGAAAACGCAGCGGTAAATGTATCATCTTCTTCATATATATATGGGGTAAGTGCACGTGATTCATTAGGTAAACTAAACAGTGTATATACTGAAGATTTGGCTAAAGAATTACATTCTGCTGAATTAGGTCATGTCTTTAGTCCAATAGAATTATCTAATAGTGAAGGCTATTTGATTGTTAGGGTAACCGCTGTACGTGGTGATTCATTACATAGTGATTTATCAGCCAGTGAAGAAACTGAGCAAGAAAGTGAAACCACTGAACAGACTGCTGAGCAGGAGGAACCTTCATATTCAAGCAGATCAATTTCAGAATTCTTATTTGAAGTCAATGGTGCTCTTAACATTTACGGGGATATGAGAAATGCTGTACTTGGGAGTGAAAAACATGAAAATTTGGCATTACCTAAGATAATAGACCTAGTAGATAAGATAATTCAGAATAACAGGTTATTGAAAAATAATTCTACAAATGTTTCTGAGTCTTCTGAGAGTTCAGAAAGTACAGAAAGTACAGAAAACACAACAAGTGCTGAAAACCCAATAAATACAGAAGCTACTACAGAAACTACAGTAGAAGATGATGCTGAAGTGATTACTACAGCTGAGTAAATCTGATAATAAATTTTTTCAAGAATATAAGATGCCTAAATTAAAAAATGGTTCCAAACTGACAGATTATCTTCTGATTTTATTTGGAACTGCTGTAACAGGGTTTGGTTCAGCATGCTTTATTACACCTGCTAAAGTTGCAAGTGGTGGAGTTAGTGGTTTATCTACTATTATTTATCATATAACTGGATTTGATGTAGGAATTACAGTAATTATTCTTTCAGTTCCCTTATATATTTTAGGAATCAAGGTATTTGGAAAAAAATACGGCATTCTAAGTATGATAGGGAATATTCTGTTTGCACTATGGATAACTTTTTTTGGGCAGCTTACTTCATATAAAGGTTTTTTAAATTATTCTTCTGAAGTAAATGTTTTATTGTCTTCCGTTTTTGGAGGAGTTCTTTATGGCGGTGGAATAGGTTTGGTTATGAGAACAGGGGCTAACACAGGCGGAACAGATATACTGGCTCAGATACTTAATAGATATACACCTTTATCCACAGGAACTTCTTTGATGATTATTGATGGTTTAATCATTCTTATTGGTGTTTTTGTTTTTGGTTTTGAACGTGGTTTAATTTCCTTAATAAATGTATTTGTTACATCAGAAGTAATTAATTTTGTTGTTTTATCCATGGGAAATAGCTATGCTAAAACAGTTTATATCTTCAGTAATAAAACTGAGGCAATAGGCAGAAGAGTTATTTCTGAACTTCATCATGGCGGAACAGATTTTGTAGGTAGGGGCATATATACAAATAAAGAAAGACATATGCTGATAGCTGTTATATATAACAGACAGATTTCTACTATATCAAGAATTGTTCATGAAGAAGATCCAACGGCATTTATGACTATACAGAATACCTATATGGTGCTTGGGGAAGGTTTCTCTGCCATGCAGTCTGCATATATAAACTTGATGTCTGAGAATAGAAATATTACAAAAGAATAGTTTTGGTAATACTGAAATATATTAGTAAAGATAATGCATCTACTGCTGTTGTAATAAATGGGCTAGCCATAACAGCTGGATCAAAACCAAGTTTTTTAGCAATAATAGGTAATGTTGCACCAATTATCTTGGCAACTATAACTGTTAAAGCCATGGTCACACATACTACCAATGCAACAAGCGGAGTAATATCTGGATTATTTAAAAGTAATCTGTCAACAAGCATAATTTTACCAAAGCATACTATAGATAAAGACAAACCACAAAGTATTGCTGTTAGTACTTCTTTTTTTACTACTTTAAAAATATCAGAAAAATCCACTTCCCCTAAACTTAGTGCCCTGATTATAGTTACAGAACTTTGGGAACCTGAATTACCTCCTGTATCCATAAGCATGGGTATAAAAGCGGTAAGAATAACCATTTGAGATAAAGCATTTTCAAAATTGGTAATTATAAAGCCTGTAAAAGTTGCTGAAACCATAAGAATTAACAGCCATGGGAATCTATGAATAAAAAGATCTAGAGATGTTGAACGTAAATATGTTTTATCTGATGGTGTCATACCAGCCATAATAGCCATATCTTCAGTTGCTTCTTCTTCCATAACATCCATAGCATCATCTACTGTTATAATTCCTACCATTCTGTTTTCAGAATCAACAACAGGAATAGCTAAAAAATTATACTTACTGAACATTTGTACTACTTCTTCCTGATCTGTGTGTGTATTTACAGAAATTACATTTTCTTCCATAATTTCAGATACAGAAAGAAGATCATTTTTAGCCAATAATAAATCTTTAATAGTTACTAAACCAACAAGTTTTCTGTTATCGGTTACATAACATGTATATATGGTTTCTTTGTTTACGCCGTTAGCTCTGATATGAGAGATGGATTCGCCTACAGTCATGTTGGCTCTTAAAGAAACATACTCTGTAGTCATTACAGAACCAGCAGAGTCTTCAGGATATTTTAGAATTTGATTAACATCTTTTCTTTTATTATTAGGAGTATTGTCAAGGATTCTTTTTACAACATTTGCAGGCATTTCTTCAACAATATCTACAACATCATCAACATATAAATCATATAGAACCTGTTTTAACTCCAAATCACTGAAACTTTTAATTAATAATTCCTGATTTTCTGGTTCCATTTCTACAAAAGTATCAGCTGCAAGTTCTTTAGGAAGAAGTCTAAAAATAATCAGAATCTGCTGTTCTTCTAAGTCATCAAGTACAGAAGCTATATCAGAAGGATTAATAGTAGAAAGAACTTCCTTTAATGCAGTATATTTTTTGTTTTCAATTAGTTTCATTAGGGATTTTTCAACTTCTACCAAGATACACCCCCTTAAAATTACAAAATTGGTAATAAAATTATACAAATTAGTTTTTTTTAGTAAACCATGGCATGATGTTTTAATTGACATAAATTCAACATTTATAAACAATACTCTATAAAGAACATATGAACGAATTTTGAAATCTTGATATTTTAAGGAAATAGAAAAAAATGGCTAAACAGTTAAAGAAATGGGTTTATTTTTTTGGAAATGGTAGTGCTGAGGGAACTGCTTCCATGAAAGATATATTAGGTGGGAAAGGTGCTAACTTAGCTGAAATGACAGGAATAGGTTTACCAGTTCCGCCAGGTTTTACAATTAGTACAGAAGCATGTGATTATTTTTCTACGCATGAAGGTAAATATCCTGCGGGTTTGAAAGATGAGGTTTTACTAAATTTGAAAAGACTGGAAAAAACCATGTCTGCAAAATTTGGAGATGCAAAGAATCCACTTTTAGTTTCTGTACGTTCAGGGGCAGCTCAGTCTATGCCTGGAATGATGGATACGGTTTTAAATTTAGGATTAAATCCAGATACAGTAGAGGCATTGACTAAAAAGACGTCAAACCCAAGGTTTGCATGGGATAGCTACAGAAGATTCATACAGATGTTTGGTGATGTAGTTATGGGAGTTCCTCATGAAAAATTTGAGGAAGCTATTCAAGATGTAAAAGATGAAGAAAATCTGACATGGGATTATGAATTAACAACGGAAAATTTGCAGAATTTAGTAAAAAGATATAAGAGAATTTATAAACGTCATACAGGAGAAGATTTTCCTACTGATCCAGAAGAGCAGTTATTTAAAGCTATAGATGCCGTTTTTAGATCATGGAATAACGACAGAGCCATAAAATACAGAAGAATGAATGATATCAGGGGCCTTTTAGGAACTGCTGTAAATGTTCAGACTATGGTTTTTGGTAATATGGGAGAAACATCAGGAACAGGTGTTGCATTTACTAGGGATCCAGCTACAGGAGATAATCATTTTTATGGTGAATATTTAATGAATGCACAGGGTGAAGATGTTGTGGCTGGTATTAGAACTCCACAGTCTATAGAAACGCTTTGTAAAGTTAATCCTGAAGTTTACGAACAACTATGTGGAATAAGAGAAACACTTGAAAAACATTATCATGATATGCAAGATATGGAATTTACCATACAGGAAGGTAAACTTTTCATGCTTCAGACCAGAAGTGGAAAACGTACCATATTTTCATGGTTAAGATCACAGGTAGAAATGGTAGAAGAGGGGCTTATTGATAAAAAAACAGCAATATCTAGGGTTCCAGCTTCTGAATTTAATAAGTTGTTTGCACCTGTTTTAGATCATGCATATATAAAAGCAAAAAAACTTAAACCTGTTACTAAAGGTTTGAATGCTTCACCTGGTGGAGCTTGTGGGCAGGTATATTTTACTGCAGACGAAGCAGAAGCACAGGCAGCATTAGGAAAAGATGTTATTCTTGTACGAACAGAAACAAGTCCTGAAGATATTGGAGGGATGGCTGTATCTAAAGGAGTAGTCACCTGTAGAGGAGGTATGACCAGTCATGCTGCTGTAGTTGCCAGAGGAATGGGATGTCCATGCGTTTCAGGAGCTGGTGAAATAGTTGTTAATCTGGGAAAGAAATGCTTTGAAGTGAATGGAATTATGGTTAAAGAAGGAGATTATATTTCAATAGACGGTTTCACAGGTGAAGTATACGCAGACAAAATAGATGTCAAAGATTCTGAAATAGTTCAGGTTTTAAATGGCTCTATGCCAGAAAAATCTTCTATGTTGTTTCAGAATTATAAAAAGTTCATGTCATATGTAGATGAAATTAAAACCATGGGAGTAAGAACTAATGCAGATACTCCTCAAGATACACATATGGCAGTAATGCTGGGTGCTGAAGGTATTGGATTATGTAGAACAGAGCACATGTTTTTTGGTGGTCAAAGAATAATCAGCATGAGAAAGATGATTTTGGCAAATAATAGAATTGAAAGGGAGCAGGCTTTATCTGAAATACTTCCTATGCAGAGAGATGATTTTGAGGCCATGTTTAAAGAATTAAAAGGCCTTCCTGCTACTATAAGACTTCTTGATCCACCACTGCACGAATTTTTACCAAATGACAGTACAACTAGACATGAAATGTCTTTAAAACTTGGTATAAGTGTAGAAGAGATATCTAAAAAATGTTCAGCATTACATGAATTTAATCCAATGCTTGGGTTCAGAGGATGCCGTCTTGCAATTATTTATCCAGAAATACTTGCCATGCAGGTTAGAGCTATAATTGAAGCAGCTATAAATGTACAAAATTTAGGAATAAAAGTTTATCCAGAAATTATGATTCCATTAGTTGGTAATCATAAAGAGTTTGAGTTCTGTAAAGAACATGCAGAAAGTGTAATTAAGCAAATATTCAAGGAAAAAGGTGTAGCAGTACCTTATGAAATAGGTACTATGATAGAGGTTCCAAGAGCAGCAATTACTGCAGATGAAATAGCACAGACAGCGGAGTTCTTTAGTTTTGGAACAAATGACTTAACGCAGATGACATGTGGTTTCTCAAGAGATGATGCAGGATCCTTTTTAGGACATTATGTAAATGATTCAGATAAACAGTTCTATGAATATGATCCATTTGCCACTATAGATGTTGAAGGAGTTGGCAAACTTTTAAATATGGCCGTAGGTCTTGGGCGTTCAGTTAAACCAGATATCAGACTTGGTATTTGTGGAGAGCATGGTGGAGATCCTAAAACTATAGCTTTTTGCCAGAAAGTAGGGTTAAACTACGTTTCCTGTTCCCCATACAGAGTTCCTATAGCCAGATTAGCCTGTGCTCAAGCAGCAATAAATCTTGACTAAAATACCATTTAATGGAATTATCATTAATTATTCTTGAGTCTTCGGACAGAGGAGGTGATTAGAAGTATGGCATATATAAAATGTGAAGAAAATGAATCTGTGGAAAAAGCAATAAAGCGTTTTAAGCGTTTAGTAGAGAAAGAAGGTACCATAAGAGAGTTTAAACTTAGACAGTACTTTGAAAAGCCTTCTGCTATAGAGCATAGAAAGAAAAAAGCTCTTGCAAGAAAACAAATGAAAAAAAATAAAAAAGGTTTTTCCTCTAAATCTTACTGATTTAGACAGTGCATTTTGCACTGTCTTTTCTTATTATGGCCATGTAGCTCAGTGGGAGAGCATTACCTTCACACGGTAGGGGTCACTGGTTCAAACCCAGTCATGGTCATTTGGAATAAAAATGGATGAAAAAAAGTTTGATATTGTAGGGATGAGTTGTGCTGCCTGCAGTGCTAGAATAGAAAAAGCTGTTTCAAAGGTTTCAGGTGTATCATATTGCAGTGTAAATTTATTAACAAATACTATGGTTACTAAAGGTTCTGCAAGTTCTGATAAAATAATTACAGCAGTAAAGAACGCAGGGTATTCAGCCAAAGAAAATGGCATAAAAAATAATGAAGAAAAAATTAAAGATAGTGAGATCAATGTTTTAAAAAAAAGACTTTTTATCTCTTTAGGTTTATTGTTGGTTTTAATGTATATGTCCATGGGTCATATGATGTTAAAATGGCCTGTTCCTACTGTTTTTGAAAACTATGTATGTATGGTTTTTTTGGAATTCCTTATTACATCCGTAATTTTAATTATCAATAGAAAGTTTTTTATTAACGGGTTTAAGGCACTGATGCATTTTGCACCAAATATGGACACATTAGTAGCATTAGGCTCTGGTATTTCATATATATATTCATTATATATTTTGTTTTTGCTTATCTATCTACAGAATCAACCTTTTGTAATAGATGTTTATTTTGAGTCTTCAAGCACAATAGTTACGCTTATTACATTAGGTAAACTATTGGAAGCTATATCCAAAGGGAAAACCAAGTCTGCATTAGATAAGCTGATTAGTTTATCACCTAAAACGGGAATAATAGTAAAAGATGATAAAGAAGTTGAAGTTTCAGTAGAAGAAATAAAACCAAATGATATTTTTATTCTAAAGCCAGGTTACTATGTTCCAGTTGATGGAATAGTTATAGATGGCTTTTCTACATTAGATGAATCATCTATAACTGGAGAAAGCATACCTGTGGAAAAAAAAGAAGGTGATAACGTTAATGCTTCTAGTATTAACTGTAACGGTTATTTAAAATGTATTGCAACTAAAACGGGTAGTGATACATTGTTTTCAAAAATAATAAAAATGGTTGAAGATGCCAGTGTATCTAAACCAAAAATTTCAAGAATTGCAGATAAAATATCATTTTATTTTGTTCCATGTATCTTGCTTTTATCCATTATTACCATGCTTGTATATTTGTTTTTAGATTATACAGTATCCTATGCTTTGGAAAGAGCAATTACTGTTTTAATTATTAGTTGCCCTTGTGCTTTAGGTTTGGCTACACCGTTAGCTGTTATGGTAGGTACAGGGCTTGGAGCTAGAAATGGAATACTTTTTAAAAATGCACAATCTATAGAAACAGCAGGGAAAATTAAGACTATTGCATTAGATAAAACAGGAACAATAACAATAGGCAAGCCTTCTGTAACAGATATCATTCCTTTAGGAGGTTATTCTAAAAATGACCTGATGTTTTATGCTTCTTCATTAGAAAAAAAGAGCGAACATCCTATTTCTTATGCCATATTAGCTTTTTATGGAGATAAAACAGTTTCTGATCTTTCTGATTTTAAGGTTCATTTAGGAAATGGTTTATCAGGTATAATGATGAAAGACAAATCTATATTAAGAGGTGGAAGCTTAAAGTATATTGAGTCTGTGTTACATGTTGATGAAGAAACAAGTTCACTTGTTTCTAGATTATCTGATGAAGGAAAGACACCTTTAGTGTTTTCAAAAAATAATGATATAGTTGGTATTATTGGAATAAGGGATGAATTGAAAACAGATGCTGGATCTTCTGTATTAGAATTAAAAAAGATGGGAATTAGAGTAGTAATGTTAACAGGAGATAATGAAAAAACAGCAAATGCTATAGCTAAATCAGCTAATATAGATGAAGTGTTTTCTTCAGTTTTACCAGATGGAAAAACTGAAATTGTTAAAAAATTATCAGAAAAAAACGTTACAGCAATGGTTGGAGATGGAATAAATGATTCACCTGCTCTTATGGCTGCAAATGTAGGTATATCTGTTTCTTCTGGTTCAGATATAGCTGTTGATTCATCGGATATTGTATTGATGAAAAATACACTAGATATTCTTCCTGCTAGTATTAAGCTCAGTAAATACACTATTAAAAATATTTATGAAAATTTATTTTGGGCATTTATATATAATATTATCTGTATCCCTATGGCTATGGGTTTATTTGGTTTTACATTAAAGCCTATGTATGGAGCATTGGCCATGAGTTTGTCCAGTTTTTGCGTGTGTATGAATGCTCTAAGATTAAATCTAGTTCATATTTTTAATAATAAAGACTATAATAGACCTAAGGAGTTTATTGTGAATAAAAAAATAAAAATTGAAGGTATGTCATGTGCACACTGTGAAAAAAGAGTTAGAGAAGCTTTATTAACTATAAAAGGTCTGTCTAATGCTGAAGTGTCATATAAAACAGGAGAGGCACATGTTACAGTAAATGAAAATGTAACTGATCTACAGTTAAAAAATGTAATTGAAGGTCAGGATTATAAAGTTATAGAGATTATTTAATAATTGGAGGAATTATGAATAAGTATAGTGGAACAAAAACAGAACAGAATTTATTAGCTGCATTTGCAGGTGAATCTCAGGCCAGAAATAAGTACACTTATTTTGCATCTAAGGCTAAAAAGGAAGGTTTTGAGCAAATTTCTGCTATTTTTTTGGAAACAGCAGAAAATGAGAAAGAACATGCAAAATTATGGTTTAAGGAATTAGAAGGGATAGGCAGTACTGCAGAAAATTTGAAAGCAGCAGCGGAAGGAGAAAATTTTGAATGGACAAATATGTATGAAGATTTTGCTAAAACTGCTGAAAAAGAAGGTTTTTCTGCTTTAGCTGCAAAATTTAGAATGGTTGGACAGATAGAAAAACATCATGAAGAAAGATACCTAGCGTTATTAAATAATGTTGAAACTAAAAAAGTATTTGAAAAATCAGAAGTAAAGATTTGGAAGTGCAGAAATTGTGGTCATATAATTGTTGGTACAAAAGCTCCAGAATCATGTCCTGTTTGTGAACATCCACAGTCTTATTTTGAAGTGAATTCAGAAAATTACTGATGTATTTTGATAGAGATAATCTTTTTCATGTAGATTATAATGTTTCAACATATTGTTGTGATGCCTCGTATCATTCCTTTTTACGTTTTTATTTTCAGATAGTGCAGGAAACAGCGGGGCTTCATGCAGCTTTTAGGCATGTTTCTCTTCCTGAATTAAATCAAATAGGTAAAACATGGGTTGTACTAAGAACTACAATGACTATAAACAGATATGCTTCATGGAAGGAATTAATTCATGTAACAACAGGCATATCTAAATCTACAGGGTTTTTTGGTCCAAGAATAGTTTATGCTTTAGATGATAAGAATAATGAACTTTTTTCTGCAAAAACTGTTTGGGCTGTATTAAATATTGATAATCATATGCCACAGCGTATGAATGAAATATCAGATGCTTTAGTTCCAACTCTAAAAGAAGATGATAAAATTTTAAGTTTAAAAGAAAGAGACCCTAAGATTAATTCATCTTTTTTTAAAAATTTACCTGAGATTTCTTCTTATATTCCTCAAATAACATATTATGATACGGATATTAACAATCATATTAATAATATTGTTTACTTGGATTGGTTTATAAATGCATTGCCTGAAAGTTATTATAAATCCTATAGTCCTTCATTTGTTGATATTGCATGGAATCATGAAGTTCATAATACCAATGAAGTTATTGTTAAAGTTTATAAAATAGATGAATTTCATTTGGGGTTTATCTTGTTTAATAATACAACTAAAGAAGAGTCATGTATTAGTGAGATCACTTTTAGAAAAAAATAGTGGCGATTGAAATATAATCGCCACTATTTTTTTCAATTTTGATTATATTGTTTATTTAATATGTTAGTTTATATATCAGATTTATTATCTGATCATCAGTCATTCCGTATTTTTTCAAATATGTATAAGCTCCAGTTTCAAGTGTTGCATTGGTTCCTTTAATTACATTTAACATTTGAACAATATTCTTATCAACAATTGCATTATATTTTTCTGGGTTGTTTTCTTTTGTTATTTTATAGTAGTTTTTAAATGATTCCATATAATCTGTAATTATTTCATCTTCAGTACAACCTGATAACGCTTCTAAAAGTGCACTTGCAAAACCTGCTCTGTCTTTACCTTCTGTACAATGAATCAAATAAGGAGTTGGCATGTCAGATAATTTCTTTATTCCTGAAACCAGTGTTTCACCAAAACTATCTGAATAGTAGTCAATTGGAAGACCTAAGGTTATTACGCTTCCTGATTCAAAAAGATTCAGATAATAATTACTGTCAAAAGAGGAGTTGTTTATGTGCTGCTTTACATCTTCTTCAGTATCTGCCAAATTTAAAACACTTCTTATTATAACACTGGCCATAAGATTGTTTGCATAACTGGCTCTATTGTTGGCATTATCTATAGGACTTGCAGATCGGAACAATCTGTCTTTTTTTATAGCACCAATCTTTATCTCTCTAAAGTTGGCAAATTCACTGTCCGAAGAATAATCTTTTCTTTCATTTGAATAAACCAGCGAATTTAAAAGTTCATCAGCCAAGTACTTACCTTTTTGGTTTAAGGAAATAGTGACTTTATCATTAACATTAATATTTCCTTCCTCATTTAATTTTCCATAGTTTATACATACGGCAATATTTTTATGTGTTGGATATGCTCTGAGCAGTGGCATTCCCCTATCTACGTAGTATCCATCAAATAATGGTATATCCGTTAAAGTATATCCGTTATCAAAAACCACATTAACTGAATCTCCAAGTTCATAACCTAAGTAAAATGTTTTTTCTATGGTAATATCTAATAGTGCATGTCCGTACTTTTCTATTTCTGTTACTTTACCTTTCAATACTTCCAGTCCATTTCGGTTCTCTTTTATTGATTCAGCAAAAACACCTATAGTAAATAAACATATTAAAACTGAAATTATAAAAAATTTTTTTCTCATTATTTGTCCTTGTTTTCTTCTTCTGCTAATGCTTTTGAAGCTTTAATTACATCTTCTGCCAGTTTCCCAGTTAATGTCTCATAATGGTCAAATGCAAGTTCAAATGACCCAGTACCTGATGTCATGGATTTTAAATCAATAGCGTAATTTAACATTTCAGCCTGTGGTACTTCTGCATTAACTTGAACCATGTTACCACCTAAATCTTCCTGTCCTAGTACTCTGCCTCTTTTAGATGATAGGTCAGAAAGAATGTCTCCTAAGTTATTACTGTCAATAAAAACAGAAAGTTTAGCAAAAGGCTCTAAGAGAACAGGCCCAGCTTTTTCTATAGCAGCCTTCATGGCTCCTTTTGCTGCTAATCTAAAAGACATTTCAGAAGAATCAACAGGGTGTTCTTTACCATCAACTAATGTAACTCCAATATCTACCATAGGATAGCCTGCTAGAAAACCTTCTTCCATTTGATCATGCAATCCTTTTTCTATTCCTGGTACGTATCCCTTGGAAACTGAACCACCTTTAACTATATTTTCAAAAGAGTAGAAGGTTCCACGCTCTATAGGTTGAATTTCTATCAATACTTTACCGTATTGTCCATGTCCCCCTGATTGTTTTTTATGTGTGTATTCTACTATACCTGATTTTTTTGTTATGGTTTCTCTATAGGCAACTCTAGGAAGTTTTGTAAGAATTTGTATTTTTTGTTTTTCCTTAATTTTATCTAAAGTCATATTTATGTGTAATTCACCCATACCTGAAACTGTGGACTGCTTGGTTTCTTCATTGTAGGTTACTACAAATGTTAAATCTTCCTCAGTTATTTTATGAAGAGATTCATTCATTTTATCTTCAGATTTTTTATCTGCTGCAGATATGGCTAAAGAATAAATTGGATTAGGAAGTTTTAAAACTTTGAATTTATATTTCCAATCCGGAGATCCTACTAATGTAGCATTTGTGTATGTTATGCTACTTTTGGTAATGATACCAATTTCTCCAGCAGAAAGAGAGTCTGTTTCTATTAATTTTTTTCCTATTGCTTTATAGACTTTTCCAGGTTTTTCCTTTTTTCCAAGTTCAGTATTGATTAAATCTGTATCTCCATTGATGACACCTGTTACTACTTTTAAAAATGATAGCTTTCCAGAGAATTGGTCAATTGTTGTTTTAAAACAGAATGCAGATACAATTCCTTCTGGCTTGAATTTTATTATCTCTTCTGTCCCATCTTCTTTTATTACTATTTCAGAGGATGAAGCAGGTGATGGGAAATTTTCAGAAATAAAATCAAGTAGAGGTGTAATTCCACTGCCATTCATTGTAGAACCGCAAAAGACTGGAACTAATACATTATTTTTCAAACCTTCACAAATTCCTCTATGTATTTCTTCAGGTGACAATTCACCAGTTTCAAAGAATTTTTCCATCAAATCATCAGCACCTTCAGCTGCAGCCTCTACAAGTACGCTTCTATATGTTTCAACTTCAGATGAATACTGTTCAGGTATGTCTGATATTTTTTCCTTTTGACCTGGTATGAATGTAAAAGCTTTGTTTTCAATTAAATCAATTACGCCTTTGAATTCAGGACCATTTCCCATAGGAATGGTTACTGGAACAAATGAAACCTTAAATTCTTCTTTTAAATGATTAAATGTATCATCATAAGAAACTCTATCTCTGTCCATTTTGTTTAAAAAAACAGCCCTAGGTTTATTTCTAGAATTAAGATTTCTCCAAAGTTTAATAGTCTCTATCTGAGCCCCATCTCTTGCGTCAATTACCATTAATGCACATTCTGTACTTCTGAAGCTACTGATTACTTCACCAGTGAAGTCAGAAGTTCCAGGTGTATCTAGAAAGTTTACAGATTTATTTTTCCATTCCAATGATATTAATGCACTATGGATAGAAATCTTTCTTGCTATTTCTTCTTCTGTGAAATCACTGGTTGTTTTACCTGATTCAGGTTGTTCTGCTCTGGCAATTTTATCTGTATAAAATAGTATTTGTTCGGTTAATGATGTTTTTCCCGTGCCGTTATGACCAGCAATTGTGATATTTCTTATGTTATTAATGTTTGTGGACATTTTCCCTCCTGAAATAAGAGCTATAATCTTTAAATTATATAACACATACTTGGTCTAATTACAAGAAAAAATATGGTTACACCATGTTTAGTTTGACATAGTAAATTTTTTTTAATATAGTTTTATTGGGAACAGATTCTGTGCTACTGCTTTCTGCCCAACCCCGCCAGAACTGGGAAGTAGCAACGGTAAGTGGATTAGTGGTGAGATTCAGGTGATTTGTTCCCTTTTAAATTTTTTAGGAGTTATAATATGAAAAAAAGACTTACACTTTGCGTTTTCTTATTTGCTTTGGTGGCAGTTGTTTTAGTCAGTTGTTCTTTACTGGATAGAGTAAATGACAGAAAAAATAATACTATAAGGACTGAAATAAGAGATTTGTCAGATACATATACCACTAAGTATGGTAATCTAAATACAAAAACAACAGCTTCTGATTTTACTTCAGTTGGTTTTGAATGGGGAGATTTAGTAAAAGTAACTGTTCTTAATCAAGAAATTATCATTCCAGTAGTGCCTACATACTCATATGTAGATTCTGGGAAAACAGCCGTAATTATGGGAAAAGATGATTCAGGTAATCCAGCTGGTTACATATCATTAGCTATAAATATGGGTGATTTCACTACTGCTTATGGTTTAGGAACAAAAACAACAAATGAAGATAAGACTTGGTATTGGACAGCAAATGAAGGTGTAACATTTCCAATTGAGATAAGTTTTACACTTGAGGACAAAGGTGGATATTTAGAAGAATATTCTATACATGACCTTAATAGGACAAATAATAGGGATGATTATTCAATGTTAACAGATGAACAGTTTGCCAACTTTAGAAAAGTAAATACATCTAATATGAAGAATCTTTATAGAAGTTCAAATCCTGTGAATGCAGAACTTGGAAGAAATACATATGCTGATAAGGCAATAAAAGATGCAGGTGTTACTGTAATCTTAAATTTAGCAGATAATAAAGAGACTGCAGAAAAAAGAGCAGAATTTTTAAATACATACTACAGTCAGCAAAATGTTATTTATTTAAATCTTGGAGTAGATTTTTCATCAGAAGATTTTAAAAAAGGTTTGGCTGATGGTTTAAGATTTATGGCTACTAATCAGGGTGTTTATTTGGTTCATTGTACAGAAGGAAAGGATAGAGCTGGTTTTGTTTCAGCTTTATTAGAATGTCTTAAAGGTGCAACACTTGAGGAAGTAATAAGTGATTATATGGAAACATATTACAACTATTATGGTGTTGAGAAAGGTACTAGAAAATATGATGCTATAGCTAACAGTAATATTGTAGAAAGTTTACAGCAGGCATTTAACGTGGATTCATTAGAAACATCTGATTTAGTTAAAGAAGCAGAAGAATATTTAAGAGATATAGGGTTGAATTCTTTTGAAATCTATTTATTAAAATCTAATCTTTAATTATTACTTTTAGGTGCACTTATGGAACTGAATAATTTCATAGATCATACTTTACTAGCTCCAGAAGCTACAGAAGAACAGATTACTAAATTATGTGATGAAGCAAAAAACTACAGTTTTGCTTCTGTCTGTGTTTCATCTTGCTATACAAAACTTTGTTCAGAATTATTAAAAGGAACATCTGTTAATGTTTGTACTGTAGTGGGTTTTCCTCTTGGAGCTATGGCTACACCTGCTAAGGCATTTGAAGCTAAGCAGGCAGTTTCTGATGGAAGTAGTGAAATAGATATGGTCATAAATATAGGTTATCTTAAAGATAAAAAAGATAATTTAGTTTTAGAAGATATTAAAGCAGTAAAAAAAGCATGTGGCAGTGCTCATTTAAAGGTAATTATTGAAACATGTTTGTTGACAGAAGAAGAAAAGATCAGAGCTTGTGAATTAAGTGTTAAAGCTGGTGCTGATTTTGTAAAAACATCTACAGGGTTCTCAAAATCAGGAGCTAATGTTGATGATGTTTCTCTTATGAGAAAAACAGTGGGAGAGAATATTGGTGTAAAAGCTTCTGGTGGAATTAGAGACTATAAGACGGCATTGGCTATGATAAATGCAGGTGCTAACAGATTAGGTTGTAGTGCTTCTGTTAAAATAGTTTCAGATGCCAAATAAGTTTAAAGAAGATTTTTTAAAAAGTCTTGGATTTCCAATTTTGGAAATCCATGACACTTTTTCTCATTATGATTTTACTAGACCTGGAAGAAGAGTGCTTCTTATAGGTCCTATGGGTAGTGGTAAGACTGAGTATGCTGCCAGAGTTTGGAGAGATGCAAATATAGCCAAATCTAAAGGAGAAGATGTAAAAAACATTACATCATTTGGAGATACTGACAGAAGAAATGTTTTTTTTATAAGAAATAAGATTGATTCTGTTAGGTTTACTGAATACCCTGATGATGCTTTGGCTTTTAGAAGTGGTTATATAAGATGTGGTAATAATATTGCTAGAATTTCAAATTCTTTTGATTTTGATGAAGTTGTAAAAGAAAATCCTACTGTTGGTACATATATAATTGATGAAGCTGGTTTTTTTGATGAAAGATTAGCATATGTAGTAAGAAATCTAAGCGTTCAAAGAGGAATAATGTTTATTTTTCCTACTTTAATACTGAACTTTAGAAGGGATATTTTTAATTCCACAGCTCGTTTAATGCTTGATATGGCTACAGATGTTATTCCTCTGACAGCTTATTGTGAGCATAATAGTTGTATAAATGATGCTTTTTATACATATAGGTACTACAATATAGATGGAGTAGAATCTCCTGCATTGTATTTTGATCCATTAATTGTTGTTGGTGGGGATAAACAGAAAACAGGTTCTGTATCTCCTAATTATCAGGCCAGATGTGATGAGCATCATTTTTTACCTGGAAAAGAATATACTTTTTTTACTTTAAAACCATTAGCACAAGAAGCAAGTACAGGTAATATTAAACCTTTAAGAAATGAACTTTCATTTTTAAAATCTAATATAAATAAAAGTCTTTTATGTAGTAGTTTACAGGGTAGGTATAAAGGTAATAGAAATGAAGATGTATATTTGGCTAGTTTAAAGCAGTCACTTATTGCTGAAAAAGCGTTAATGTATCTTTTTAATGAACAGAATTTAATTTCAGAAGATTTACTTATATCTTTGGTTAAAGATTTAAGATTAGATAGCTCATATATGATTAAAACATTATCTGATAATAACAGATATGTTTCATTAACACAGGAATTATTATTTTAAAATTTTATGACAGGAATGTTACATGAGTCTTAATGATTTTTTATCTTCTTTTGGTAAAAGAGTATACTTGCCAAATGGTATTTTAGTTCAAAATGCTCAGGCGGTTGAGTACTGCAAAGATTTGAATGCTACTGCTGGAGTGGCTAAATTAAATGGATCTATTATGTATTTAGATAGTAGTATGAATTATTTTTCTAATAGTTTAATACCATCTGAAATTTATTCTTATTCTCCTATTGGAGGTAATAAGAAATTAAGAGAAATTTGGCTTAATCATATAATTAATGTAAATGAGATAAGTAATAAAGATAATATAACATTACCTATTGTTACAGCTGGAATAACAAATTCATTAAGCTTGACATTTTCTCTTTTTGCTGAAAAAGATACTGATGTAGTTTTACCAGAGTATTACTGGGAAAATTATAATTTGATTATAGATATTCAAACTCAGGCTAAGAAACATACTTTTACAATGTTTGATGGAAATAATTTTAATATTTCTTCTTTTAAAAATTGTATTAATTCCATAAAAAGTAAAAAGATTGTTATTTTATTTAATTTTCCTAATAATCCTACAGGTTTTACACTTCAGGAAAAAGAAGCAAAAAAAATAACTGATTTTTTGAAAGAAAAGGCTAGAGATGGAATAAAGTTTACTGTGATAATTGATGATGCCTATTTTTCACTTTTTTATGAAGATTATGTTTTTAAAAAGTCCCTTTTTTCCATGTTATATAATTTGGATTCAAATATATTAGCAGTAAAGTGTGATGGTGCAACTAAGGAAGAGCTAGCATGGGGGTTTAGAATAGGTTTTATTACATATGGTTGTGCTGACACATCTTTTTTTGATGAACTTGTAAGTAAAACTTTAGGTGCAATCAGATGTAATATTTCTAATTCCAATACATGTGCCCAAAATATTTTATATCACTCTATGATGAATTTAAAACATAATCAGGAAAAAGAATACGCAAAAAATGAATTGAAAAAAAGATATAATATGGTTAAAGATGTTATTAATGATATGATGGGGAAATATAAAGATAGTGGATTAACTGTTCTTCCTTTTAACAGCGGTTATTTTATGAGCTTTCTGACGTCTGTTGATGCAGAAACTTTAAGACTTACATTATTAAGGCAATATTCTACTGGATTAGTTTCTTTTGGTTCTAAGTTGATAAGAATAGCCTATTCAGTTTTAGATCTGGATAAAATACAGTTGTTTTTTGAAAATGTTTTTTCTTGTTCAGAAAAATTAAATAAAGTAGTATAATAGTTGACTATAAGCCTTTCTTTTTTTATTTTAAGTATATGGATTTAATTAAGAATAATTCTAGAACAGGGGCCAGGGTTTATGGTTTACCTATTACCTTGAATTTAGCCAATTATATAGATGATGTATCTTCCAGTGCTGAAGATGAACTTTTTTTTACCATGTATTTTGCTGGTAAACATGTAAGTGTCAGAACTCCAGGATATAATGAAGATGATTTTTAATGATTATATTAGGAATTGAAACATCGTGTGATGAATGTAGTATAGCACTAGTGGAGGATGCTAAATACATTCATTCAAATATTATTGCAAGTCAGATTGTTTTACATAAACCATATAATGGTGTTGTTCCAGAAATAGCATCCAGGCTTCACGTTTGCTGGATTAGACAGGTTTTGGAAGCTGCTTTAAAAAAAGCTGATATTTCCTTAGATAAAATAGATGGAATAGCTGTTACTTCTCATCCTGGTTTATTGGGTTCGTTACTTGTTGGTGTTAATTTTGCTAAAGGTCTTGCTTTAGGATTAAATAAACCGTTAGTGGGAATTGATCATATAAGAGCTCATCTTTTTGCTCCTCAAATAGAACATTCTATGGATTATCCCTATCTTGGTGTACTTTTAAGTGGGGGACATACATTTATATGTAATGTTCTAAGTTATGATAAAATTGAAATATTAGGTTCTACAGTTGATGATGCTATAGGAGAAGCATATGATAAAGTGGCTAAGCATTATAATTTAGGATATCCAGGTGGAGTTATAGTAGATTCATTGGCTCAGAAAGGAGATCCCATGTCATTTATGTTTCCTGGTTCAGAAATAAAAAAACCACTTCATAAATATGATGTTTCTTTTAGTGGCTTGAAAACAGCAGTTATCAATCAGCTACAATATTTTTCTACTGGGAAAGAAGTAACAAATGAAAATATTTGTGCTTCATTTCAAAGAGTTGCAGTTGGTATGATTATGAAACGAGTTAGAAAAGCTTTGAAAGATACTGGATTAAAAAGAGTTTCAGCTGGTGGAGGGGTGAGTGCTAATAGTTTAATTAGAGCATCTCTTTTAGATTTAAAAAATGATGGTTATGATGTTTCTCTAGCTTCATTAAAGTTATGTACTGATAATGCTGCCATGGTTGCTGGTTTAGGTTATATGTATTTAAAAGATGGTATCACATCTTCATTGGAATTGGATGCTACTTCAAGTTTTAGATTATAAAGTTTCTTTTATAATATGAGCACAGACTGCTCCGTCAGAAGCTGAAGTAACTATTTGTCTAAAATTTGTGTTTCTGACGTCTCCAATAGCATAAATTCCCTTTATAGAAGTTTCCATTTTTTCATTTGTAATTATATATTTATCTTCTGTCTTTTCCACATCTATAAAATCTGAGGACGGAGTACTGCCAATAAAGATGAAAACAGCTGAAAATTCTTCAGAATACGTTTCACCATCTTTTTTAAATGTTACTGATTTAACTTTTCCATTTTCTGAATTTATACTGACAATTTGTTCTTTCATTTTAAATTTACATTTTTTTGTATTAACCAGTTTATCTACCAGTGCTTTCTGCGCTCTAAATGTATCTCTTCTATGACATATTGTTAAATCATCAGTCAGACCTGTTAAATATATGGCTTCTTGAACAGCACTATCTCCACCGCCACAGACTAGTATTTTTTTATTTTTGAAAAATGGTCCATCACATGTGGCACAATAACTTACTCCATGTCCTATCAGTTCTTTTTCTCCTGGAATTGAAAGACTTTTGTGTTTGGCTCCAGTGGCAATTACTACAGCTTTAGATGTGAATTCTGTACTATTGTCACTACATGTAATTTTAAAGAATTTATCTTTTATTTTCTGAACTTCATTAACCCTGTTATATGTGATTTCACAACCAAAATTTGTAGCTTGATTAGAAAAAAGCATGGCAAGTTCATAGCCATTAATTTCATTTAAACCTGGATAATTTTCAATTTTATCAATAATACTTAATTGACCACCAATAGATGTTTCCTCAATTATTAGTGTTTTTAGACCAGCCCTGCTTGAATATTGCCCACATGATAAGCCTGCAGGCCCTGCTCCTATTATTATTACATCATAATGAGGCAATGAATCTAAATATTGATTGTTTTTTTTAGTTCTTTCTGCTTCAGATTCTCTTATATAAACAGGACCTTCTGTCATTTTATCCCCTCCCAATAATAGGTATTTTTCTATACCAAGTTTAATTAAATCTTTTTCGTCATATCCTTCATTAGATAATTCTATATTATTTTCTGTATCATCTATTTGGCTCATTTCTAATGAAGTATCCCCAATTAAAACTATCTTTTTATGTAGCCTTTTTAATTCATTTATTAAATACGTTTTACTGTTTTCTGTAGCTTCATTTATTGAGTAATAAAATCTATTTGGTGTTGATTTTATTATAGGAACTAAAATGCATTCATTTCCCTTATATTTGTTTAAATAACTTTCTTTCAATAAATCTAAACAGCTGACAGAAACAAGCGGTATTCCTAATGCAGCGGAAATACCTTTAAGAAATGACATTCCTATTCGTAACCCTGTAAATGATCCTGGTCCTGATGTGCAAATAAGTAAATCCAGGTTATTTATTTTAATAGAAGATTTGTTTATTAAATCTAATGTTTTTTGAGCTATATCATTTGAGGTATTTCTTTCATTTAAATTGTATTTAAAAATACCATCAACAGTTTTTATACAGATAAAAGGATTATTGTTGGATGTGTCTATGGCAAGAATATTGTATTTGTTTCTCATTCGTTTTCCTTAAAAGATATTGTAACTTCTCTATTTAGATTATCAAGAATTGATATATTAATAAAATAGGTATTATCAGGTAATATCTCATTAATTATCTCTGTCCATTCAATTAAAGTTATGCCTGTTGGGGATAAGAAATCCATTCCACCTATGTTATAAAAATCTTCTTCAGAATTAAGTCTATATAAATCAAGATGGTTCATCTGGAGTTGTGAGTTATTATATATCTGAACTAGAGTGAATGTGGGACTTGTGATATTATCAGATATTTTTAGACCTTCTGCTACACCTTTTACAAAAACAGTTTTTCCGGAACCCAAACTGCCTCTTAAGGATACAACATCGCCTTTTTTAAGTTTAGATGCAAATTCTTTACCAAGTTTGAGCATTTCATCTTCATCTTTACATATATATGATTTTACATTTTTCTTATAATTCATAATTTTTTCTATTAAATATGTTATAGTCTATATGTGGAAAAATATTATTTTTTCGTTCTGCTTTTACAAGCCAAGCGGTATTCACGCTTGAGGAAGACATACTTTCATAAACCAGATTTAAATTTTGTATATGTCCATATACTCTTTTTTTGGCATATTCAGAGCTTGTTTTATTTCTAAGTATGTACTGCCAATCTCCAGACATAAGTAGAAGAGTTTCCCTTGCAGCTTGATTTAAAAAACGTTCTGTTATTGATTTTTGATTAGAGAATCTTATTGCCAGGTCAGTCATTTTTTCTATTGCCTTAGTAATATGATTCATTAAAAATGAATTTGTTTCATTATCAAGCCAAACTTGAGAAAAACCTCCTACTCCCCAAGAGGAATATGCAGGGTTCATAATTTGAATTTTCTCGTTTTTTCTACTTAGATAATCTATGCAATCAGACGGAGTAGTAAGTTCTAATTCTTTATCTTTTGCTATGTTTCTAATTAAATATTCAAGCCAGCCTACACCTTCATACCAAAAGTGGCCAAACAGTTCTGCATCAAAACTTAAGGTAAAAATTGGATCTGATTTATTTATTTTTTCTGCAGTTTTTCCACGTGTCTTAAGATTATAAATAAAATTATTTGAATGGATTTCAGCCAACTTTTTTGCAATTTCAAAATCATATATTCGTTTTTTTGAAGTATTTCCTGTTACGCTATAATATTTGAATCCAGTAAAAACACGTACATCTGGTTCATGAATAAATGGTTTAATATAGTCTAATGAAAGATCATAACCTATATCCCTGTAAAAATCCCTATAATCAGATGATGTAGGATATCCATTAGTTGCTGACCAAACTAAACCAGTTAATGCATGGTCCCTTGGAAAACACCATAGACCATTTGGGGTGCATATTGGAGAATAATTTCCTTTTATAGGTATTTTATTTCCTAGAATTAAAGAATGAGCTGCTACAGATGTCCATTTTATACCGTTATGAAAAAGTATATGTTCAAGTCCTGGATAATATCCACAATAAGGAAGCCAAAAACCATTACATGATTTTGAAAATATTTCATTATATTGAATGATAGCTGTTTCAATTTGAGCATTTATTACCTGTGGAAATTCCTGATATAGTGGTAGGAAAGCATGAGTTGCTGCTGTTGTTATTAATTCAATATAGTTTTTAGATGAAAGAGTCAAAAAGCAGTTTACTATATCAGATTTACACGTGTCTTTATAAAAAGAAAAATTGTCTTCTAATATTTTTAAGTAAAGTGTTGCTAGTGCATGAAAAGATGTTCCAGAAGTTCTACCACATTCCATTTTTCCTAACTCAATTTTTTCTTCCATGTAATGGCAAAACTTCTCATTAAGAACCTTATCTCTTAGCATGGACAATAATGTGGGTGAAAGAGAAAATGTAAGTTTGAATTTAATTCCATCTTCCTTTAATTTTTGCATCATTCTCAAAAGGGGTATGTATGATTCATTTAATGCTTCAAAAAGCCAATCTTCTTCAAGGAATTTGGGATATTCTGGATGCCTGATAAATGGTAAGTGTGCATTTAATATTAAATTAATCCTGTTCTTCATTTTTAACCTCTGGTGGAGTTAGTAATTCCATAATATGGGTATTCTTTATTATATTTCCTGTTTTAGACAATAATGGATTTATAAGTATGGTGTAGGTATTAGGATTATTCAGAATTTCAGGATTTTTTTTAATTTCTGAATTAAATGATTCAATTACATTACTGGTGCATAATGTATTAATTTGATTATTGATTTCTAGCTCTAATGATACTTCATAACGTCTATCTGCCCACGGAAGCTGTATGTTCCAGTTTCTGTCATTTACATCAATATATATTTCATAAGAATCTAAAATTTTATCGCTTTCACTAATTGGTGATGGCACAGATTTATCCAAAAAACTATTAAAATTAGTTATTCTTTTTTCTGATGGATTATATGAGCTGACTTTTAGAAATAAGGAATAGGTTTTTCCGTCTAGGTCATTTAAAACAAAATCAGAAATATTCCAATAGGCATATGCCCAATTCAGACTTCTTTGTACTAGATGAAGTGAAGTTTTATTATATGATTCTGGTACGGGCTTGACTCCAGGTAATTCTTCAAGTCTTGTTACAGTGGAAGATAGTGAATTTAGGTATTTATGCATACTGGTGCCAGGAAATTCATATATTTCGGTCTGACCATTCTTCTCTTTTAAAAGATCTATTATTTCATTAACTGATAAAGAGTTAACGTTTTCAAGTTCTTCTTGAGCTAAGTATCTTATTTCATTTTCTGATAGATTTTCCAGGTTAATACGTATCATAATATTTTCAGCCTTTATGGTTTGAGAGAGTATATTATAATTCTTCAATATTGACCATACCTAAAAGTTATTGAGATGAGTTTTGATTTGTGATTAAATAAAAAATATTGGAGTATTATATGGTTATTTTATCATTGAATTGTGGTAGTTCATCTGCTAAATATCAGGTCTATGACTGGGATAATAAAGATGTACTTTGTGTTGGTGTTGTAGAAAGAATAGGTCAAGATATTTCTGATTTAACACATGAACGTCAGGGAAGTGAAAAGTATAAGGAATCCTTTTCATGCCCAAATCATACTATAGCTGTAAAAAAAATTATCAGTACTATTGTTTCTGATAAAACTGGTGTTATAAAAGATGTATCTGAAATTAGTGCTGTAGGTCACAGAGTTCTGCATGGGGGAGAATTGTTTAAGAAATCAGCACTTGTTACAGATGAAGTTGTTGAAAAGCTCAAAACAATAATACCTTTAGGCCCTCTACACATGCCAGCAAACATAGGTGGAATAGAAGCTGCAAGGACAGTTATGCCTAATATACCACATGCCATAATTGTTGATACTGCATGGCATCAGACAATGCCTGAAGAAGCATATATGTATGCAGTGCCTTATTCATGGTATGAAGATTATAATGTCAGAAGATATGGCTTTCATGGTACCAGTCATCTTTATTGTGCTAAGAGAGCTGCTTTGTTATTAGGTAAAAAAAACAGTGAAACTAATGTTATTATTTGTCATATAGGGAATGGCGCTTCTGTTTGTGCAGTTAAAAATGGTATCTGTATAGATACTTCCATGGGTCTGACTCCTCTTGAGGGTTTGGTTATGGGAACTAGAAGTGGGGATATGGATCCTGCAATTATGCCTTATATTATGAACAATACAGGTATGAGTGCTGCGGATATGGATACTATGTTAAACAAGAAATCAGGTCTATATGGTATTTGCGGTTTAAGTGATAGACGTGATGTTGCAAAAAAAGCAGAGGAAGGGGACTTAAAAGCAAAATTGGCCATAAAAATGGAATGTCACAGATTAAAAAAATATATTGGTGCCTATGCAGCTCTTCTAGGTAGAGTAGATGCTTTAGTTTTTACTGCTGGAGTAGGAGAAATGAGCCCGCTAATTAGAAAAGGTGCAACTTCAGAGCTAGACATTTTAGGAATTAAATTGGATGAATATAAAAATTCTATCTGTATGTGTAGAAACGCTGAATTAGAGATTTCCACAGATGACAGTAAAGTGAAGATTTTTGTTATTCCAACTGATGAAGAACTTGTTATGACAGAAGATGCCTATGCTTTAATGAATAATACTTACAATATACATACAAATTTTCACTACAGCTTTGAAGATAAAAACTATGTAAATAAAGCTAGAGCCAGAGGATTGATTAAAGATTTAGAGAAAAATCCAGAGCTATCAAGGATTATTGTTAATAAATGAAAGAAATAACTTTGTATAATACCTTAAGCAGAAAAGAAGAAATTTTTCAGCCAATTTCAAATGTTGTCAGGATGTATTGCTGTGGACCTACAGTTTATAACTATGCTCATATTGGAAATTTAAGAACATATATTTTTGAAGATGTATTAAAAAGAACTTTAATTCATTCAGGGTATAAGGTTAAACATGTAATAAATATAACAGATGTAGGTCATTTGACAGGTGATAATGATGAAGGCGAAGATAAAATAGAAAAAAGTGCTAGAGAAACAGGAAAAACTGTTTGGGAAATAGCAGATTTCTATACAAATGCTTTTTTAAAAGATTTCAATTCTCTTAATCTTATAAAACCTGATTTGTTTTGTAGAGCTACTGATCATATACAGCAAATGATTAATTTAATAAAAAAACTAGAAGACAAAGGATATACATATATTTCAGGTGGTAATGTTTACTTCAGTATAGATAAATTTAAAGATTATGGACGCCTGGCTAGACTGAAATTAGAAGAATTAAAAGCTGGAGCTAGAACAGACGTTGATAACAATAAGAAAAATCCTAGAGATTTTGTCCTTTGGTTTACAAATAGTAAGTTTTCCAATCAGATTATGATGTGGGATTCTCCTTGGGGTAGAGGATATCCTGGCTGGCATATAGAGTGCTCTGCCATGAGTATGAACTATCTTGGAGATCATTTTGACATTCATTGTGGTGGCATAGATGCTATTCCTGTTCATCATACAAATGAAATAGCCCAAAGTGAAGCAGTACTTGGTAGCACCTGGGTTAAGTATTGGTTACATGGAGAGTTCCTTCTAACAGATAACGGTAAGATGAGTAAAAGTAGTGGTGAATTTTTAACTTTGAATACACTGGTTAGTAAAGGATACGATCCTTTGGATTATAAGTTTTTTTGTTATAGCGCACATTATAGAAGTCAGTTAAGTTTTTCTTTACCTGCTTTGGATGCTTCTAGAACTGCAAGACTTAATCTATTAAAAAGAATAGGAGATTTGAAAAAGGGAAAAGATTATACTATTGATGAAATAAGTGATGATTCAAAAAAAATGTTAAGTGAGTTTGACAGCTACGTAAATAATGATATGTCTATCCCAAGAGCTTTAGGTGTTTTGTTTTTAGTTTTAAAAAACACAGAAATAGCAGATGAAGAAAAATTTTTCTGTGTAAGGTACATGGATGAAGTTCTTGGTTTAAATTTGGATCAATCTAATTCTAATAACCAAATACCTGAAGAAATAGCAGATCTTTTGGCTTTAAGAGATTTAAAGAAAAAAAATAAAGATTGGAATAGTGCTGATAAAATCAGAAATGAAATAGAAAGTAAGGGATATATAGTAAAAGATACTCCAAACGGTTCAAAAATAGAAAAAAAAATTTAATGTAACTTTTACAGGATTTGTTTGTTTAAGATGATGATTAAAAGTAATGATAAGACGGTTTTTAGAAACTTATATGAAGAGGTTTTTTCAGTGTTAATGAAGGTGGCTTTTCATATTACTTATAATTCTGATATATCAGAAGAAATATGTCAGGATGCATTTATGCGGTTTTATGATAAAGAAATTTCCTTTAATACTTTAGATGAAGCTAAATTTTATCTTATAAGGATTACCAAGAATTTAGCTATCAACTATTTAAGGAAAAAAATGAAAGAAGCTGCGTTTACAGATGCAGTTAATGGAGTTTCTGAAAAAGACGGTGCTTCTCAGCTGATTGAGAATGAGTCAGTAGTCTCTGTGCGTAAAGCAGTAGCTAAACTTCCAGAGAACTATAAAACTGTTATAGTTCTCAGAGAGTATGCTGATTTATCATATGAGGAAATATCTTCTGTTCTTCATATATCAGAATCAAATGTTAAGATTAGGATATACAGAGCTAGAAAAGCACTTGAAGAAGTCTTAAGTAAGGAGGAAGTTTATGTGTCTGGATGATCAAATATTAAGTACATATCTTGATAATGAACTTGTTCAGCCATGGAAGGATCAGGTAGAAGAACATATTAGAAATTGTACAGCTTGTTCTAATAGATATTTGGCACTGTTAAGATTACATGAGCATGTTAAAAATGCTCAAATTGATGATGAAAGTATAAAAAAACATAAAGATCATGTTCTGTCATATTTAGAAAATAATGTATTGAATAGTGAAAAAAAATCATCTTTCTTAAAAAAACAAATTAAATTTTCTTTTTCCCAGTTTGTAGGTGTTGCTGCAGCCTTTGTTATAGTGTTTGTTGGCTCTCTTGCTTTAGTTTCTGGTAAAAGCCGTAGAATAGATGTTCCTCAGATCAATTCTCTTGATATAAATAATGTTTCTCCTGTTAGTTACACACAGTCAGAATCATTAGATTCATATACAATTGAAGAACTTCTCCAAAATCTAGAATCCAGAGGACTTATTGTTACTGTACAGCTAAAAACCAAATAATATCTAGTATTAAAGCTTTCACTTTTTTATAATTAATTCAAAATATTTTTAATTTGTAAATTAAATCTGGAGATATTATGAATTCATTAGAATTAAGTAAGGTGTATAATCCAAAAGAATTTGAAGATAGAATATATGAATTTTGGTTGAAAAATAACTATTTTAAACCTAAAAATATAGGGAAAGCTAAGCCTTTTGTAATGGTTATGCCACCGCCAAATGTTACTGGTATTCTGCATATGGGGCATGCACTTAATAATATTTTACCAGATATTCTTATTCGTTATTATAGAATGAAAGGCAGAGCTGCCTTATGGGTACCAGGGACAGACCATGCAGGGATTGCTACGCAAAACGTTGTTGAAAAACAGTTAAAAGCTCAAAATCTTAAAAAAGAAGATCTGGGTAGAGATGAATTTGTAAAAAGAACATGGGAAGTTAAGGATAAACATCATGAAATTATTACTAGACAACTAAAAAAGATTGGTTGTTCATGTGATTGGGATAGAGAAAGATTTACTCTTGATAGTGGTTTATCAGATGCTGTTAGGGAAACATTTGTTACATTGTATGAAAAAGGTCTGATTTATAAGGGTAATTATCTTGTTAATTACTGTCCAAGATGTAGTACAGCATTGTCAAATGAAGAAGTTGAGTATGAAAATGTTAATTCCAATCTTTGGGAAATCAATTATCCGTTAACTGATGGAAAAGGCTTTATTACAGTAGCAACTACAAGGCCAGAAACAATGTTTGGAGATGTTGCTATAGCAGTAAACCCTGAAGATGAAAGATATAAGCATTTAGTTGGCAAACAGGTTCATTTACCTCTTACTGATAGAAAAATTCCAATTATAGCAGATGATTTTGTAGGTGTTGAATTTGGTACTGGTATGGTTAAAGTTACACCTGCTCATGATTTTAATGACTGGGAGTGTGGAAAGCGTCATAATTTAAAACCAATCAATATTTTGAATATAGATGGAACACTTAATGAGAATTGTCCAGATGGTTATGTGAATTTAAGTGTAACAGAAGCTAGAACTAAGGTTGTTTCTGAGCTAGAAAAAAAAGGATATCTTTCTAAAATTGTTCCATATAATCATGATGTAGGACATTGTTACAGATGTAAAACAATAGTAGAGCCGTTTATGAGCCTTCAGTGGTTTGTAAAAATGAAGCCATTAGCAGATAAAGCCTTGAAAGCATGGAAGGAAGGTAAAATAAAGTTTTATCCTGTAAAATGGGAGAATACCTATTCATCATGGCTTGAAAATATTAAAGATTGGTGTATAAGCAGACAATTATGGTGGGGACATAGAATTCCTGTATGGTACTGTGAAGACTGTAAAAATGAAATGGCTTCAAGAACAGATGTAACAGTATGTAGTAAATGTGGTTCTACTCATGTAATTCAAGATCCAGATGTTTTAGACACGTGGTTTAGTTCTTGGCTTTGGCCTTTCTCAATCTTAGGTTGGCCTAATAAGACAGATGATCTTAGTAATTTTTTTCCAACAAGTAGTCTTGTAACAGGGTATGACATAATATTTTTTTGGGTTTCACGAATGATTATGTCTTCTTTAGTTTTTATGGATAAAGTACCGTTTCAGGATGTTTATTTAACTGGGCTTGTAAGAGATAAACTTGGAAGAAAAATGGCAAAGAGTTTAGGAAATGGTATAGATCCCTTAAATGTAATAGATATTTATGGTGCTGATGCCATGAAGTTTACGCTTTGTTATATGGCAACACAAGGTCAGGATATTTTGATTGATATGGATTCATTTAAACTTGGTTCAAGGTTTGCAAATAAAATTTGGAATGCAGTCAGATTTATTTTAATGAATATAAATGATGAAAAAATTCATACTGTAGGGAAAAAAGATCTTAAGACGTTGGACAAATGGATTTATCACACTTTTAATGAGACTGTTTTGAAAGTATCTAATGCTATTGAATCATATAAATTCAGTGAAGCAACACAGGCTGTATATTCTTTTTTCTGGAATGATTTTTGTGATTGGTATTTGGAAGCATCAAAAATTTCATTAAATTCAGATAGTAAGGATGAAAGAAGTAGAATTATTTCTATTTTTATGGATTTACTTGAAAAATCATTGAGATTATTACATCCGTTTATGTCTTTTCTTACTGAAGAATTATATTCAAAATTACCCAATACTGATTCTGCTCTTATAATTGCTCCATATCCTGAATATGATAAGAAGTTGATTTTTGAACAAGAAGTACATCAAGTTCATCAGATTCAGGAAATAATAAAATCTGTTAGAAATATCAGATCAGAATTAAATATTAAAATATCTGAAAAAATAGTTCTTTATATAAGGCTTTCAGATGAAAATGTAAAAAAAATAGTAAGTGAAAATATTGATTTAATAAAAAATTTAACTAACTCTGAATCTGTATTATTTACTGACTCAAATTTTATACCTAATACTGTTTTATGCTCAGGTTTAAATTATGATGCGTTTATTGATATTAAAGGTTTATTAGATCCATTAAAGGAAATATCAAGGCTTGAACAAGAAATAGAAAAAAATGAGAAATCATTAAAGCAAGTTATGGATAAACTTAATAATGACAAATTTAAGTTAAATGCAAAAAGAGAAGCAATAGATAAAGAATATTCAAAAAAAACAGAATTTGAAAATTTGATTCTTAAGTCTCAAAGATTGATTAATTTATTAAAAAATAGTCAATATTAATATTTTTTATGTATTGATTTTATATAATAAATAAGTGTAATTATATTTAGTTTTAAATTTGAATTATTAAATTTACTAGTATAATAACTACTAGCTTAAAGTATTTTTAAAAAATGTATTGTATAATATTTTTAAAAGAATATAATAAGTCCCTATGAAAAAGACTATTGCTTTTCACCTTCAGAAAGGAGGTGTTGGAAAAACTACTGTTTCAGGTGCATTAGCTTGTCAGTCAGCTATAAATGGTCACCCAACAGTATATGTGGATGTAGATCCACAGGGTAATGCTTCATCTTGGTTCTTAAAAAAGGGAACAAGATTTGAATTCGCAGACGTACTTCAGGGTGAAGCAAATCTTGAAGATGTTATAGTTGAAGCCAGTAAGGTAAAAAATCTGTTTTTGATTCCGACTTTTGGTGTTGGTGGTTCACTTAAAAATTATAGTGAAACTAGGCTTGCAGAAGAACCTTATGTTATTCAAGATTTAATTGGAGAGCTTTCTAAAGATTTTGATAGAATTATTTTGGATTTATCACCAGGTTTTGGTAGATTAGAAAAATCAGCCCTTATTGCTTGTGATGAAGTGATTACTCCTATGACTCCTGAATTCTTTAGTGTGGAAGGTTTGGAAATATTTATTAATGAAATTCAGAAAACAAAAAAGAATTTCAGAAGTAATGTAAAACATTCTAAAGTTGTTATTAATGCATTTGATGAAAGGATTAAACAGCATAGAGATATTTTCAATAGTGCTTCTGAAGGTCAATATAAGGTATATAAAATTCCTGTTGATCCTGTTTTCAGAAAATCTCAAGAAGATGGAACTGCTCCACAGCTTTATAAATCATTAGGTAGAGGTTTAAAATCATCTACTAGAGAAGCTTTAGAAGATTTAGAATTTGAAATTTGGAGGTAGAAAATGACTAGAGCTAATTCTGATGATTATCAGGAACCAGTTAGCGCTTCAAAAGTTAGGTCTCTGTTCGCTTCTGATAAATCAAAAAGTAAGAAAGAAGAAAATATGATTCTTACTACATTTTCAATTGAACCAGAATTTAAAGATGAACTTAATGAGCTTTTCCATTCCATGGGATTACGTTGGGCTTCAGGAATAAGATTTGCATTAAAAGAATTTCAAAAAAAATATCAAAATTAAATTTGAATAATCATTGAGCCTGTAATTACTAATATACTTACAATAAGTCCAGAGATGATTACACCTAATGATACATAAGGAAAGCATCTTTTTAATTTAAGACCAGAAATCCATGCTGCCAGTGCTCCAGTCCATGCTCCAGTTACTGGCAGTGGTACTGCCACAAATATCATAAGTCCCCATACGCCGTATTTGTTCATTTTGTTAGAAAGTTTTTTTTGTGCTTTAATAACAGTTTTATCAAAAATGTTTCTGTAAATTTTTATTTTATATAATAATTTGTGTATTGTATTTATAAATAAATAACATAGAGGTGTTACACATATGTTTCCAAAAACTGAAATAATATATGCTAACCATATAGGTAAAGGATACAGGTTATTAAGCACTGCATATGGTATAGCTCCTCTAAGTTCACTTATTGGTATAATTGAGAAAAATAATGTAGATAAGATTACTCTAATTGGATTTGACATATATGGCATTGTGTGGACACATTTCATGACAGCAGTAACATCTGATACATTTATCTGTGTCTAGCTCTATTTCCTTATTTTTTAAACTTAGTGCTTTAGCTGGACAAATATTAACACATCTTAGACATAATTTACAGTTATTAAGATTAAAAGAAGGACAAGTCAATTTTTTTTCTCTTTTTAAATATTTGTTTCTTGTAAAAAAGGGTAATATCAGTGAAGAAATAAGTTTTGTTTTTTTCCTGATTGGAATGGATTTATAATCTTTAATTATAAGATTATTGTAGTCTAAAATTGTACAATCAATTTTTTCTGGCAAAATATTTATTATTTTAGCATAGTGTAAAATAGGTATTTGATCTATTTTATATCCACATATAATGGCTTGAGCTATATCTACAGCATAATCATTTTCAGAACCTAAAATTAATCCTGCTGCTTTTGGATTGCCATTAGCAGGTCCTGGCCCTTCCATTGCAATAATTCCATCCATAAAAGAGTAAGATGGCTTAATAAATTCATGAAGATTTACTATAAGTTTTGAAAAATTATCTCTGTTAGGAAAAGCCATATGACATGCACTTTTATTTAATCCAACTACAGTCCCAAAAAAATTTTTAACACATCCTGTTAAGTACATAAGCTGATGGGTTTTCATTTTACTTATTCCAATTATTATATCTGATTCTAATACGTCTTTGGCTATTGGAAGTTTGTAATTAACATTTGGAATTAAAACGGTTTTAGGATTGTTAAGAAAATTTGACCATAAAACATTTTCTTCATCACATATTTTTTTTATCCCGCATTTTTCAGCATTAAAAGATGAAGTGTGCAGGCCAGGGGAATCTCCAACTAATATTTTTTTTGCACCTTTTTCTTTAACTATTTTTATAACCGCTCTTAAAAGTTCTGGATTGGTTGTTATGCATGAATTTTCAGAACTGTCCATAAGTATGTTTGGTTTAATAAGAACTGTTTTGTTTGATACATCTGGAAAATCTGTTTTTTCTGTTACTGTTTTAACGGCATTATAGAGGTTTTCCTGAATATAGTTTTCACATTTTATTATTCCAAGTTTTGTAATTTTATCCATTTTCTTTAGTTATCTTTAATAGGCAATAATACATGGGACCTTTAAAATTGTGAATATGAGGAAGAATTATTTTTCCGTAATTCAATTTTTCTGATTTTATGAAAAAATCTGGCATTTCTACAGCTTCAACAAATCCTTGACGTCTTTTTAGAAATTTTTTTATCAATTCTTCATTTTCATATTTGTTTATAGAGCATGTGCTATATAAAATATATCCGCCACTTTTTATTGCTTCAAATGCGGAGCACAATAAAGAGAATTGGTTTAATGATAATTTTTTGGGTCTGTTTAATGACCATTTTTGAATTTCTTTTAAATCATTGATAACATGTCTTTCACAAGAGCATGGAGCATCTATCAAAATACTATCATAAATACTTTTTTGATATATTCCAATTTTACATGCATCTTTATTAGAAAAGCTGACTATTTTTTTATAATAATCATCTAAGTGATCAGATATAACCTTCCTTAATCTAAACATTCTGTTTTTTGATATGTCATTTAAAACTAAGGATCCCATACCATTTAATCTTATTGCTGTAATAAGAGATTTACCTCCTGGAGCTGCACACATATCAAGAATAGTTTTATTTTCCGAAACTGGAAGATTCATTGCACATTCTAATGACGATATGTCTAGAAAATAAGATGATTTAATATCTTTAAATTGAGGTAAATCTTTTAAATCTATGAGATTGTTGTCTTTTTTCATTGAATTATTCAAGTCATTCCATTCATCTCCATATTGTTCATAATAATAACTATTGAACATTTCATATGGATTCTTAGTATTATTTTTTTCTTTTTGATGCATAAGGTAATTATAATCAGACTTGCTATGAAAAAAAATGCAGAATATAATTTAATCTATGTTTTTAGATAACAATATTCCTAAAGATGAAGAAATTGAAGGTATTTCCGAATTTTTTAAGGTTTTTGGTGACTCTACCAGACTGAAGATTTTATTTTTTTTAGAGAACGGTGAAGCAAACGTTAATACTATTTCTTCTTCTTTGAATATATCTCAATCTACGTCAAGTCAGCATTTAAAACTTTTAAGAGTTTCAAGGTTAGTATCATCCAGAAAGGATGGAAAAAATATATTTTATAAACTTAATGATGAACATATTTCTCAAATTTTGCGTACAGGAAAGCAACATTTTGAGGAAGAATAATGGAGGAAATTATGGATTTTGAAAAAATTAAGAAGGTAGGAGAATCTTATAAAGATAAAATGACTAAATTCTTAAGAGATTTAATTGCTATTCCTTCTGAAAGCTGTCAGGAAAAATTTGTAGTTCTCAGAATAAAGGAAGAGATGGAGAAGTTAGGATTTGATAAGATTGAAATTGATGGTCTTGGAAATATTCTAGGCTATATGGGTAGTGGTGACAAAATTATTGCTATAGATTCTCATATAGATACAGTTGGAATTGGTAATATGAAAAACTGGGCATCAGATCCCTATACCGGTTATGAAACTTCTACTGTAATTTATGGTAGAGGTGGCTCTGATCAGGAAGGAGGTTTAGTCAGTGCAGTTTATTCAGCCAAGATGATGAAGGATTTAAATCTGATTCCTGAAGGCTATAAAATTTTAATTGTAGGTTCTGTTCAGGAAGAAGATTGTGATGGAATGTGTTGGCAGTACATATACAATAAAGACAATATCAAACCTGTTTTTGTTATTTCTACGGAACCAACTGATGGTGGAATATATAGGGGTCACAGAGGAAGAATGGAGATACGTGTAGATGTTAAAGGTATTTCTTGTCATGGGAGTGCTCCAGAACGTGGTGATAATGCTATTTACAAGATGGCAGAAATTATAAATGATGTAAAAGAATTAAATGAAAAAGGTTTAGCAAAAATGTTAACTAAAGATGCTAATCCTGAGCACTATAAAGATGCAGAATTTTTGGGAAGAGGTACGTGTACCGTATCTGAGATTTTTTATACATCTCCATCCAGATGTGCTGTGGCTGATAGTTGTGCCATATCTATAGACAGAAGAATGACAGCGGGAGAAACATATCAGTATTGTTTGAAACAAATAGAAGATTTACCTTCTGTAAAAAAATATAAAAATGATGTAAAAGTCAGCATGTATAAATATAATAGGCCGTCATGGACTGGTGAAGTTTATGAAACAGAATGTTATTTCCCTACATGGATTAATTCTGAAACAGCCCCTCATGTGAAAGCAGTAACGGATTCTTATAAAAAAGTCTGGGGAGATAAAAGAATTTATTCTGATGATGAAAGCAAAAAAAACAGGGAAGGAAAAAATCTGGTTGACAAATGGACTTTTTCCACAAACTGTGTTTCTATTCAAGGACGTTATGGTATTCCGTGTGTAGGTTTTGGACCTGGTGCTGAATCTCAGGCTCATGCCCCAAATGAAATAACATGGAAACAAGATTTAGTAGTTTGTGCAGTAACATATGCACTTGTACCTTTAATGTATGTAAAAGAGATAGGAGAGTAAATTAATGAAAGAATTTGATGATTATTTAAAACAACTGGAGAAACTTAATTATTCCAAATTATATCTAAATGATTTTTATTGGACTTGGGATAAAACAGAAGAAGAGCTAAAAGCAATATTTACAGTTGCAGATGCACTTAGAAAATTGAGAACTTCAAATAAATCAACTAGAATTTTTGATAGTGGGCTTGGTATATCAATTTTTAGAGACAATTCAACAAGAACACGTTTTTCTTTTGCTTCTGCTTGTAATCTGTTAGGATTAGAAGAACAGGTTTTAGATGAAAAAGTAAGTCAGATAGCTCATGGTGAAACTGTCAGAGAAACAGCTAATATGGTCTCATTTATGGCAGATGTTGTAGGTATCAGAGACGATATGTTTATAGGAGAAGGGCATAAGTATCAAAAAACTTTTATAGAAGCTTGTGAGGAAGGATATAAAACTGGTGTATTAGAGCAGAGACCTACACTTGTAAATCTTCAGTGTGATGTTGATCATCCTACGCAGTGCATGGCTGATTTACTTCATGTAATTCATACCTTTGGTTCTCTAGATGCCTTAAAGGGTAAAAAAGTTGCCATGACATGGGCTTATTCTCCATCTTATGGCAAACCTCTTTCTGTTCCACAGGGTGTTATTGGTTTATTTACAAGGTTTGGAATGAATGTAGAACTTGCATATCCAGAAGGATATGATCTTATGTCTGATGTTACAGATATAGCTTCAAAAAATGCTAAAGCTAGTGGTGGAAGTTTTAAGATAAGTCATGATATTTCTTCTGCTTTTAAAGATGCTGATATAGTGTATCCGAAATCATGGGCTCCATTTAAAGCTATGGAAAAGAGAACTGAATACTATCAAAAAGGTGATAAAAAGGCTATTGATGATTTGGAAAAACAGCTTCTTGCTCAAAATGCTGAACATAAGGACTGGACATGTACAGAAGAACTTATGAAAACCACAAAAAATGGTAAAGCACTGTATCTACATTGCTTGCCAGCTGATATAACTGGCTTATCATGTAAAGAAGGTGAAGTTGAAAGATCTGTATTTGATAGGTATCTAACCCCATTATATAGTCAGGCGTCATTTAAACCATATATTATTGCTTCAATGATTTTTCTAGCTAGAGTTAAAGAGCCAGTTCAAGCTTTGAAAAAATTATGGAATACAGATAGTAAACGCTGTTTCTTTTAGTAATCTATAACTATGGATTATTTAACAGAGATAGAAAAAATTAAAGCTCAGATAAATAATGCCTCATTGATGGCTGTAAGTAAAACACGTTCTATAGAAGAAATATTGTCTGTTTATGATTGTGGTGTCTATATTTTTGGTGAAAATACAGTACAGGAGATAAAAAAAAAGTTTTTAAATAGACCGTCTTCTTTAGAACTTCATATGATTGGACATCTTCAGTCAAATAAAGTTAGAGACGCTGTTTTACTTACAGATATGATTGAAAGTGTTGACAGCTATAGACTCTTATGCCTAATTAATCAGGAAGCAGAAAAAATAGAAAAAATTATGCCGGTGTTATTGGAAATAAATACTTCATCCGAATTATCTAAATATGGTTTTTCTTCTGAAAATATGGATATAATAGAAGATGTGATTTTAAAATCTAAACTATTAAAAAACATTGAGATAGAAGGTTTTATGACAGTAGGGTCAATAAATAGAGAAGATTCTGAAAAATGTTTTAGTAAACTTTTCAAAATTAAAGAATATTTTTCTAATAGATACAGTAGTATGAATTTAAGTAAACTTTCCATGGGTATGAGTAATGATTATTTAACAGCTGTTAAATGTGGATCAACTCAAGTTAGGATAGGTACATTAATTTTTGGTGAAAGACATTATGATTAGGAAATTTTTCTTTATAATATTGTTATTTTTATTTTCTAGTGTTGCTGTGTTTTCAATTGATGTAAAAAATGCTCAACCTTATGAAAAAATAGAATTTGCAAAATGGTCTTTGGATTTAAGAAGGGCTGAAACTATATTTTTTGGCAGTTTGCCTATAACGGTTCCTGTTACTTTTTTAATCTTTGATGCATTTAAATCTGAATGGGAATTTTGGCCTAAGTTTGGTATAGCATGTGGAGCTTCGGCTATAATAACCTTAACTGATTTTATTTTAGGAAAGATACCAAGTAAAACATGACAGTTAAAAGAAGTTACACTTTTACTGTATCTGAACAATATGACGGATTTAGAGTTGATAAGTATATTTCTGAAAACTTATCTGATTTATCAAGATCTTCTTTTTCAACTGATCTATCTGAAATATATGTAAATTCAAATTTAGTAAAAAAAAGCTATCATGTAAAAGCTGGTCAAAATGTAGTTTTAAATTATGTATCAAATGTTTTTTCTGGAATAATTGCCCAGGATATAATGCTTAATATAATTTATGAAGATGAGCATATTCTTGTGATTAATAAGGAACAGGGAATGGTGGTTCATCCTGGAAATGGTGTAAATGATGGAACTTTAGTTAATGCATTAGCTTATAGATATGGAGAAAATTTTATAAATTCTTTTAATGAAGAATACATTTTAAGACCAGGTATAGTTCATAGACTTGATAAAGATACCAGCGGAGTAATGGTTATTTCATTAAATATGCAGTCATTAAATAAACTATCTTCAGATTTTTCTCATCATAGAATTGAAAAGTATTATTATGCATTATGTGATGGAAGTTTTATAAATAAAAGTGGAAAGATAGAAGGCTTTATAACTAGAAATCCACAAAACAGAAAAACTTTTATTTTAACTGAAAATAAGGGAAGATATAGTTGTACTGAATACGTAGTTGAAAATGAATATGAAGATTTTTCTTTATTAAAATTAAAGTTACTAACAGGGCGGACACATCAGATTAGAGTTCATTTAAAAAGTATAAACCATAGTATCATTGGAGATATGTTATATAACCCCCACTATAAAAGGTATTCTGATTCAACACTAATGCTGCATAGTTATTCTTTAACTTTTAGACATCCTGTCAGTAATAAAAAAATGACATTTAGAGCTGATATTCCAGAAAGATTTAATAACTTTATTAATAATCACTTGCTAAATAGTGAAAAAAAGGCTATTTTTTAAGATTTATTCATTAAATTGAGGTGAAAATGCAAGATATTACAAAAATGAGAAATATAGGAATCAGTGCGCATATTGATTCAGGAAAGACTACTTTAAGTGAAAGAATTCTTTATTACTGTAACAGAATACATACAATTCATGAAGTCCATGGTAAAGATGGCGTAGGTGCTACTATGGATAGCATGGAATTGGAAAAGGAAAGAGGAATAACCATAGCCAGTGCAGCTACAAGTGTTAATTGGAATGGTTTTGATATTAATGTAATAGATACTCCGGGACACGTTGATTTTACTGTAGAGGTGGAGCGTTCATTAAGAGTTCTGGATGGGGCAATTTTAGTCTTATGTTCAGTAGGCGGAGTTCAGAGTCAGAGTATAACTGTTGATAGACAGATGAATAGATATCATGTTCCAAGAATAGCTTTTATTAATAAATGTGATAGAACAGGTGCAAATCCGTATCATGTAGTTGAGCAGATGCATGAAAAATTAAAATTGAATGCATGCTTAGTTGAACTGCCAATAGGTCTAGAAGATAAACTTGAAGGTGTTGTTGATTTAATTAGAATGAAGGCTCTGTACTTTGATGGACCAAATGGAAATATTGTCAGAGAAGAAGAAATTCCATCACATATGCTTGATGAATGTAAAAATAGAAGACAAATGCTTATAGAAGCGGTTTCAGATTTTTCAGATGAATTAATGGAGAAGGTTTTGGAAGGAGAAGAGCCCGAAGTAGAATTAATAGAAAGTGCAATAAGGAAAGGTACTCTTTCTCTTTCTTTCTGTCCTGTTTTTGTTGGTTCTGCACACAAAAATAAAGGAATACAGCCTTTATTAGATGGAGTGTGTAAATACCTTCCAGATCCAACTGAAGTGGAAAACAGAGCGCTTGATTTAGATGATAATGAGAGAGAAGTTGTTTTGAAATCTGATCCGGAAAGACCTGCTGTTATTTTGGCGTTTAAGCTTGAAGATGGTCAGTATGGTCAGCTTACATATATTCGTGTATATGAAGGTAGAATAAAAAAAGGTGATGAATTAGTTAATACAAGAACCAAAAAGAAATTTAGGGTAGGAAGATTAATAAAAATGCATGCTTCTGAAATGGAAGATATACAAGAAGCCGAGTGCGGAGATATTGCTGCTCTATTTGGAATTGATTGCGCAAGTGGTGATACATTTTGTGGTGGAAAAGTTAATTTTGCCATGACATCTATGTATGTACCAAGTCCTGTAATCAGTTTGGCTGTTTTTCCTAAAGATAAAAAAAGTCAGGATAATATGAGTAAGGCTATAAATAGGTTTACCAAAGAAGATCCAACATTTCAGTGTTATGTAGATCCTGAAAGTAATCAGACCATAATTAAAGGTATGGGTGAGTTACATCTAGATGTTTATGTTGAAAGGATGAGGCGTGAGTATAAATGTGATGTAACTGTTGGACAGCCTGAAGTGGCATACAGGGAAACTATAACTCAGAAATCTGAATTTAATTTTACACACAAAAAACAAACTGGTGGAAATGGGCAGTTTGCTAGAGTGGCTGGATATATTGAACCAATTTTTGCTACTCCCGGTTCGGAACAGGAAGTAAAAGATTATGAATTTGTATCTGAAATAAAGGGTGGTGTCATACCAACAGAGTTCATACCTTCATGTGATAAGGGATTTAAAAATGCAATGAAAAAAGGACCTCAGCTGGGGTTCCCTATAGTTGGTGTAAAATGTGTTATAAATGATGGTGCTTACCATCCAGTTGATTCCTCAGATATGGCATTCCAGACTGCTGCAATTGGTGCATTTAAAGAAGCTTTTGCTAAAGCAGACCCTGCTATATTGGAACCTATTATGAAGGTGGAAGTTGAATGTCCAACTGAATTTCAGGGGGCAGTTTTTGGCACTATTAATCAGAGAAGAGGTATGATTATTAGTTCTACAGAGGATAATGGAAACTGTGTTGTTGAATCCGAAGTTCCGTTAGCAGAAATGTTTGGTTATTCCACTGTATTAAGATCAATGACACAGGGGAAAGCAGAATATACCATGGAATTATGCAGATATGCAAAGGTTCCTGTATCTATTGCTTCAGAATTAAAAAGTAAAGTTAAAAATAATGCGGATTAAAATGCTGATTAAGGAGTAATTTAGATGAAAGTACATGATCTTATTAAAAATAGTCCTATTAGAGTTTTTGAGGAATCAATAAATGGTGGTTTAGGAAAGGGAAATATTGGAGTTCTTGCTTCAAGGCATGGAGTAGGGAAAACTGCTTGTTTAGTCCATATGGCCACGGATACAATGCTTAAAGGTGAGAATGTAGTTCAGGTTTCCTTTGGAACTAATGTAGAACACACCATGAGCTGGTATAAAGAAGTATTCAAGGAAATAACGGATTTTAAAAGTACTGAAGACGCAGTAGAAGTTTATGAAGCCATTAGAAACAGGCGTGTTATGATGAATTTTTCTCAAGAAAATGTTACCATGGAAAAAGTTATTAGTAGTTTAAAATCACTTATTCAAGATGGTTCTTTTTCTGCCAGTTCTATTTATTTTGATGGTTATAAGTTGGTAGATACAAGTGAAGATGATATCAAAAAATTAAAGATGTTTTCAAAGGAAATGAATTTAGAAATATGGCTTAGTATTTCTTCAAATGATATAAATGCTTCATATGATGACTACGGTATCCCAATTGGTGTAAGAACATATTTTGATTTGATAGATGTTGTAGTAGGTCTTCATTATAATGAAGAAAAGAGTAGAGTAATTATGACTGTGGTTAAGGATCATAAAAAAAATATACCCCATATAACAGGTGTTTCTCTAGATCCTAAAACCATGCTTATAACTCCATAAGTTTATTAACATGGATAGGCTACCTGAAGATTTTCTTCAGTATAAACATTCTCACCATTTAAGTAAAAAAACTAGAACAGGTTTGATTATAGTGGTTTCCTGGTTGGTTTTAACTATTGTTTTATTGTCTGTTTCTCTTGGAACAATAAGGCAGAATATAAGAAGATATGAATCCATGTCTGCTGTATCAGTAGAATCAGGCTTTGCGGGAGATGTTTCTGAAGATGTTGATATATTTTTTATTAGTCCAACACTTCAATTTCAAAAATATTCAATTACTTTTCCATCATCAGGTAGAAGTTTTTATCATACAAGTTTAAATGCACTATTGTCTGGGCCCCCATCTCCTGTGCTTAGAGATGGGGCTATTTCACTAATAAATCCTGATACGGAGCTTTTAGGTTTTTCCTTATCTGAGAATACAGCATTTGTTAATCTTTCAAGTGAATTTTTACAGTCAGCAGATTTTATATCAGATAATCTTTTTTATCCTAAAAAACAGATTGAAATGACATTAAAAAATATAAATCCGGAAATTGAGAATATTGTTTTTTTAATTAATGGTCAGCTTCTATAGTTTAGTTTTACAGTTGAATTGTAGTTCTTTTTGTAATAGAATTAACAAATGTTAAAAATGGTATGGATTATGAAAGATCAAAGAAAGCTATTATTAATTATTCTTTTCTTGCTGTTCCTATGTATGCCAGTGTTCTCCAGTTTTAATGGAATTGGGTTAAAAATGGGAAATGATCTTTGGACTCATGGAATTTCATACAATAATGATGACCAGCTCACATATTCATTTGGTGCAGAAGTGTATCTGGATGATTATACTTTTGATTTTGATTATAAAAGTTTTACAAGTAGAGATGAAGATAGGAGATTTGATTATATAACACTTATATTTTCCAGAACGTACAGAACTGAAAATTCTGAAATTACAGGCTCATTAGGAGTTGCTTTTTCTGGAGATTTTGGAGGACAAAAGATTCAAAATCTTCTTCATTCTTTTATTAAAGTTCCTGAAGTTGTTCTTGAATATTCTTATCCAGCTTTTGCATATCCAATGGGAGCTTTTAAGTTAAAGTATTCTTTTGACATAGCCACAGTTCCATATATTTATACAGATATTAACATGGCTATAGGAAATTATTTTTCTGCCGAAATTGGTTTGGGTTTTACGTTAGATTTACTTCAAATTAGTTTAGGATATGTTTGGTATTCTGATAATTTTGATTTAGCTTTACAAGATTATGTAAACAAGAAAACAGGTTTGAATATTGGTTATTTAGTAGATAAAGGCATTTTAAAGATGAAGTATGAATTTAATCCAATTTCAAGATTAGGTTATACTACATTTCTTGTTAACCCTTTTGCTCAGTCAAAATTTGGCTTTTGTACGTATAGTATAGGAAAAATATATTCTTTTAGAGATTTCATATTTAAAGATTCATTTGAGTTGGCTTTTTATAATGCTTTTGTTTTTTCTAGAGTGCATACAGGTGTTAATAAAGATAAAACAGCTAGAATAGAAGAATCACAAATAGGTGCAGGTTATGATTTTAACTATACTATCAGTAATTCATTTTTCTCAGTACATGCCAAGCCTTATGTTTTATATGCCTATTATAATGAAAGAACAAAGGAAACAAATACTATTCAACATAAATTTGGTCTTGGATTAGAAGGAGAAGTATCTATTTTGCTTTCCAAGTATTATGGTTTGGATTTGGTTGGTGGTGTTTGTTATGTCTTTACTAAAGGTTTTCAATATTATTCAGGCTTAAATTTAAAATTAAAATAGTTTTTATAGTTCTCAGTTGAAGTAATTTAATTATTATGCTAGATTTTCTTATTCTAAAATAATAAGAGGTTATAATGTCTGGTCATAGTAAATGGGCAACAATTAAGCATAAAAAAGGTATAGCTGATCAAAAAAGAGGACAGAAATTTACCAAGTTAATTAAAGAAATCAGTGTTGCAGCTAGGTTGGGTGGTTCAGATCCTGAAACAAATTCAAATTTAAGAACTGCTATTTTAAAAGCTAGGGCAGAAAACATGCCTAAAGATAATATTGAAAGGGCAATAAAGAAGGGTACAGGAGAGATGAAGGATGCTGTATTTGAAGAAATCCTTTATGAAGGTTATGCCCCTGGTGGTGTTGCTATATTGGTGGATACGTTAACTGATAATAGAAACAGAACAGTTTCTGATGTGAGAAGTATTTTAACTAAACTTGGTGGTTCTTTAGGTAATACAGGCTGTGTTTCATATATGTTTAAAACTAAAGGTGTTTTAACTTATGATTCTGAAAAGTATTCGGAAGATGAAATATTTAATGTTGCTTTGGAACTAGGAGCTGAAGATGTTTCATCTGAAGATGGAATTATAGAAGTACTAACTTCTCCAGCTGATTTTGGATCTGTTTTAGAAGGCATGCAGAAAGCTGGTTATAATCAGGAAAGTGCTGATATTAATAAAATAGCAGATAACACAGTTTCTTTAGATAAAGAAAAGGCTAGAAAAGTTATGAATATTATAGAAAGGCTTGAAGATTTAGACGATGTACAGCAGGTTTCATCTAATCTTGAATTGCCGGATGATTTTTATGACGAAGAGTAAAATCTTTAATGATTGTTTTAGGAATAGATCCTGGATTGGCTAATACTGGATGGGGTATAGTTGATTATGAATATAACAAATTTAACTGTATATCTTATGGTGTAATTGAAACTGAAAAAGATTTAGATTGTCATGATAGAGTATCTTTTATAGCAGATAAAATCAAACATCTAACTGATAAATTTACTATTTCAGATTTTAGTATAGAAGATATTTTTTTTGCAAAAAATGAGATTTCAGCCATGAATGTAGCTAAGGTTATTGGTTCTATCTTTTATGTTGCATATTTGACTGATATTAGAGTTTTTACATATACACCATTACAGATTAAGATGTCTATAACAGGTACAGGAAGAGCTGATAAGCATCAGGTACAGGAAATGACTCGTATTTTGCTTAAATTAGATAAAATACCTAAACCTGATCATTGTGCTGATGCTTTAGCAGCAGCTGTAAGTCATGTTAATATTAATTCAACATTAAAAAAGTTTAACATATTTGAAAGGAGGATAAACGCTTGATAAATGCTTTAAATGGTTTACTGGTATTTGTTTCTCCAAATAGTGCAGTTGTTTTATGTGGTGGAATTGAGTTTTCAATTTTAATTTCTGCGCAGACTGCATCTAAACTTTCTTCATTATCCAGTAGTGAGCGTTCTAATGTTAGAATTTTAACATATCTTCAACATTCTGAGGATTCCATGGTTCTTTATGGTTTTTTGGAAGAGGAAGAACGTAGATTATTTTTGGAATTAGTAAAAGTCAATGGAATATCTTACAGACAGGCATTGAAAATTTTAAGTGGAGTAAGAATTAAAGATTTTATAGATGCATTAGATAAGGGTAATGTAAACTTTTTATCTAAGATTCCTGGATTAGGAACTAAAACTTCACAAAAATTAATTTTAGCACTTAGAGACAAACTGGTTTATCTATCAGATAATGTTATTTCTAGTTCTGATTCATCTTCAGTTAAAACTTCTTTGTATCAAGATATTTACAATGCTCTTGTTGAAATGGGTTATGATAGAAAAAAAGTTTCTGAAGTTATTTCAGATATTATAAAAGAAAATGAACAGAAGTTCAGTAAATTGGAAAATTCAGATGTAGAAGAATTAATTTTTAAAATGGCTATAGTGAGGTTATCTTAAAATGGAAAATGATTCTGTAGTTTCTACATCTTTACTAGATTCAGATGTTCAGGAAAATATTTTAAGACCTAAATTGCTTAATGATTTCCAGGGGCAAGTAAAAATTAAAGATAATCTTAGTGTTTTTATTAAAGCTGCTTGTGAGAGAAATGAAGCATTAGATCATGTTTTTCTTATTGGTCCTCCAGGACTGGGAAAAACAACTTTAGCTTCTATTATTGCAAATGAAATGGGATCAGAAATTAGAATGACTTCAGCTCCTGCTTTAGATAAGCCTAAGGATTTAGCTGGTATTTTAACCAATGTATCAGAAAAATCTGTTTTTTTTATTGATGAAATTCATAGATTAAAGCCTGCCCTTGAAGAAATGCTTTATGTTGCCATGGAAGATTTTGAAATAGATTGGGTAATAGGTCAGGGACCTAGTGCCAGAACCATGAGAATACCTATTCCGCATTTTACATTGATTGGTGCTACTACTAAGGCGGGGATGGTTAGTTCACCTTTACAAACAAGATTTGGAATTAATTGTAGAATTGATTTTTATAATGAAAATGAATTAGCTGATATAATTATCAGGAGTGCAAAAATATTAAATGTAAAAATTTTAGAAGACGCAGTTTTACTTTTAGCAAAATGTTCCAGAGGTACACCAAGAATAGCTAACAGATTATTAAAAAGATTCAGAGATTTTGCTGAAGTAATTTCAAATGGGATAATAACTAAAGAAGTAGTTAATATAGCTACCGCAAAGCTTGGTATAGATTTGAATGGTTTAGAGGAGCAAGATAGGAATATTTTAAGAACAATCATTGAGTATTATAATGGTGGACCAGTAGGAGCTGAAACATTAAGTATTTCAGTAGGAGAAGCAATAGAATCTTTAGAAGATTATTATGAGCCATATCTTATTCAGAAGGGATATCTGAAAAGAACACCTAGGGGAAGAATGGTTACATATAAAGCATACGAACTTCTAGGTCTAGAAAATTTAATTCCTAAATCTGATAAAGATGAGCAATTCTCTTTATTTTAAATAATTTGAGGTATAAATGAAGAAGATAGTTTTTATATTGTTGTTATTAATTCTTCCTGTAAATATTTTTTCTTTAACTAAAACATACAATTATTCTTCTTCTGAAGTTCAAAATCTTTTAATGCTAGCAAAAATTTCAGGTACACCATTACTTCAAATGGTTTATCCAGTTTCTTCTGATTTCTTATTAAAAATGCTAGAGAGAATTGATACTTCAAAATTAAGTTCTAAAGTATTAAAAATTTATCGTGAACTAAGAAATAAGATTTCAAATCCCCCCAGAATATATAAAAATGAATTTCTTTCCATTGATGGTAATTTTTCTTTATTAGGTGCTCAGTTTTTTTTAGGAGATGAAGTTTATAAATATAATGAAATGTTACCATTTATTGATATAAATGCTGAAGTTGGAATTTCTGATTATTTCTATGGAGTTTTTGATTTAGGTTTTTTCCCTAAACAGTTTGATGGTTTTATTAGTTTAGGAGATGCCAGATTGAATACCATATATAATATTTCAGATTCGCAGCTAGCATATCCAACCACTGCATATGGTTCCTTAGGAAATGATGTTTTTAGTTTTATAATAGGTAGGGATAAACTTAGTTCTGGAAATGGAGTAACAGGAAATTTGTTATTTACTGAAAACTTTTTATATGAAGATTTTGCCAAGTTTTCTGTATATTCGGGTTTTTTTTCATATGATTTTACTGCTGTATCATTTAATTATTGGGATTATGATTCTGAACAGAATAAACCTTTTATTCATATTACAGATTTATCTTCACTTTCCAAGATGCAATACAATCACAAATTTAATGCTGTAATAGCTGATGTATTATCTTTATCCTTATATGAAGGAGCAGTAGTATTTAATTCCGGTTTACTTTCAAATTTAAAAGCATTAAATCCTTTTATGATGATTCACAATACTTTGTCATTTTATAGTGGTACTACAAATAATTATTTCGGATTTGAAATAGGTTATCCAATTCTTCCTAAATTTGAAGTTAATATTAATACATTTATTGATCAGGTTAAATTGTTTTCGGAAGAAGAAGACAGTGGTGATAATTCATTAGGTGTATTGGTTAATTTTAAAGGAGCATTTGAGTTCTCAAATTCAATTTTAGAACCTTATTTTGAGTTTATGTATGGAAGCCCTCATCTTTATTTAAAGGAGGATTCATCATACTATTACAATCAGATAGAGAATAAAAAATATTATGATGAAATTTATAATTGGAATATTGATTTAGTTGGTGATAACTATATGAAATATGAAGATGAAACTAAGTTTATAGGATATCCATATGGAGGAGATATCTGGGTTTTTTCATTAGGTGCAAAATATTTTAATTTAAATAGTTCAAATGAAAGTAAGTTTAGAATAAATAATCTTTCTGCTGATATAACCTTTAGATCCAAGGGAAATTATGGTATAGGAAAAAATGAAGATAGAACCATTTCTTCCAGTCATGAAATTTTGCCTAGGGAAAATTCACTAATTTTCTCCCTAGGGGTTAACGGAACTTTCTTTAATGGTATTGATTTTGGAGCCAAAATAGGTAGTGTTACAAAGTGGAATTATCAACATGAAAATGTTACAAAATCAAATTTCCAGTTTGGTTTATATGTAAACATTAAAGTAGATAATTTAATTAAAAATATTAAAAAGGTGTATTAGTAGTTCTTAAAGTTTAGGAGTATATATGAAAAAAATTATCTTTATATTTTGTTTTTTCTGTTCATTTTCTTTTATGCTTTATTCAGCATCTTCACATGCCGTTCCTTTAGAAAATAATAGTTATAAGATTATAAGTAATGCGGAAATAAAAGGAATAATTAAGCCACAAAGTCAGATTAAACCATATACCGTAGATGAGGTTTTATCATTATTAAATGAGATATTATTATCAGGCAGAATTTCAGATAATGAAATAACTATAATAAAAGATACTATTGCCTTATTGGAAAAGAACTACGGAAATGAAAATGTTATAACTTTTAAAGATATATTAAAAAATGGTTTTTTCCGTACAGGAAATGATAATATAAATGTACTTTTGGGAGTTGACATATCTTCTGATTCATATATAGGTAAATCTACTGATAATAATAAAATAATTATTGATTCTAGAAATAGGGTGAATTTTAATATAAGAGGGGATGCATTCAGTTTTCTCTCTTATGATATTAATATTGCTGCATTTTTTAATAAGATAGATACAAGATTGTATTCATACTTGGATTTTAAGTTAAGTGGACAGGGAAATTATTTTTATTTTCCAAGTTTTGGAGCTACATCTAATTTAGATAATTCTTTAGGTGCATTAGTAAGTATAGGAGCCGTTCCTGTTTTAAGGATGAATTTTTTGAACAATAAATTAAAGTTTGTTATAGGAAGCTCAGTTTATGAATGGGGTCCAGGTGTACATAATCTTTCTGTTTCCTCTACTGCTACAGAGATGCCTGGTTTGGAAATTTCTGTTAAACCGTTTGATTGGATTGAATACTCTGTAATGCATGCATCATTAACCAGGTTTTCCCTTAAACGTTATGACGGGTTTAATTGGCCATCAGATAATTGGAGCACTAAATTAGGTAAATATGATAACATGTTTAGTATTCATAGACTTGATTTTTCATTTTTTAATTTTAATTTTGCTTTATATGAAAGTGTTATTTGGAGAAAAAGACTGGAACTAGCATATCTTAATCCTATTTCTATTTATGAAGTAGCTCAAAATGAACTTGGTGATTTTGATAACATGATTGTTGGATTGGATATGTCATATATTATAAAAAATATAGGAAAGATTTATTTTGGTTTGTCCATAGATGAGATGAGTTCTTTAGATATAAAAAATTTCTTTTCTCATCCTAGGCATATTTTTGGTGTTCAATTTGGAATGGATTTTAATGCAATTTTTGGTTCTTTTAGTAATTTCTATTTTCAAACCACATATATAGCGCCTTTTTATGGTTCACATTATGAAATTCTTAAAGAAAATAATCCTTGGGGAGGAACAAATATGATGACTCAACCCGTTCAGCGTGGCAGACTTATAGGATACCCTTTACATCCTGATTCCTTTGAACTACTTTTAGGTTATTCAACTATTTTTCCACACAATATAACTTTTGATTTTACTATTAGAGATCAGATGAGAAGTGCTCAATTTACTGTAAATGATTATGGAGATTCAAACTCAGGTACTAATATATACACAATAATGAACTACAGTAATTCAGATGAATACGCTAATAAAAAATTTTTTGATAATATATGGAAAAATACTTTACTTATTGATGCTAATGCAACTAAGAGTTTTTCAGATCTTCCGCTTGATGTTTCAGTAGGCTTGAAATTATCAATGGACTGGGAAAGGAGTTATAATTTAACTGATGCAGTTAAACCAGTGACTTATTCTTATTCATATGGTGATAGTCACAATGAATATGTTAATGGTACATATAACCCAGATGATGGATCGTATCTTGAAGGGTCTGGTAAATATAATCCTGGTACAGGCGTTACATATGGTGAATGGAAACTGCCAAATATAATGGTAGCGGGTGGTATTAGTTTTAAGGTTTATTTATAAATGAGTAATAAATTAAAAATAAAAAAAAACATATTTATTGGCTCAATTGGAATATTAAAAAGTATTTATAACAAAGTATCAATTATTGAGGAAGATGATTTTTGTATAAACACTGAAGATATTGATGAAATTGATTTAGAACTTAAAAAAATTTTAAAAATAACAAGGGATGTTTGTTTATACGCTTACTTTTTAGATTATGAAAAATTTTATATTTTCATGGCATATATTCAGAAAAGAAAATTTAGTGTTAATGTTATCAAGTACAATAATAACAACAGTATTAATACTTTCTTTTTTCCATCTTATTCAAATCTATCATGTTTTATAAAAAGATTATTTGATATACTGGTTAGTTTATTTGGAATAATTGTATTCCTCCCAATCTGGCTGACAATATTGTTGTTTTGTTCTATATCCACAAAAGGTAGTCCAATTTTTAAGCAAAATAGAATAACACAATACGGTAAAATATTTGAAATGTATAAATTTAGATCCATGTATGCAAGATCTGAAGAAAAAGGTGGTGCTCATTGGACTCATCAGGGAGATATGAGGATTACTAAATTCGGTTCAATTATTAGAAAGTTTAGTATTGATGAATTTGCTCAGCTTTTAAATGTTTTAAAGGGAGATATGTCACTAATAGGTCCAAGACCGGAGAGACCAGAATTAGTAGAAAAATTTATAAAAGACATAGATAATTATGAACTTAGACATCTGTTTAAAGCGGGGATGAGTGGTTGGGCCCAGGTAAATGGTTTAAGAGGTGATACATCACTTAAAAAAAGAGTGGAATATGATGTATATTATCTTCAAAATTGGTCTATATTGTTTGATCTAAAAATTTTTGTAAAAACTTTTATAAGGGGGTTTAAAAATGAAAATGCATATTAGTAAGTTTTTGTTTACCTTTTTTGTTTTTTTATTCTGTGTTTTTTCACTGTCAGCATATTCTTCAATAGCTGATTATACAGATCTGTATACAGCTTCTCAGTTTAAATCATTGTTGGCAGGTGAAACACTGACTGCAGATACAACTAAGTCTGAAAGTACCATTAAGTTGTCTCCTAAAAATACAATTATGAGAAATATGACTAAAGATACACAGGATTTAGATTATGCTTTTTCCGTGTTATCTGTAACTTTTATTCCATATCCTGAAACTTATAAAAAAATGTCCAGTAGAGAATTGTTTTTGTATGTTTATAATAGACTACATCAGGTAAGTACTTTAAATGGAATAACTTATAAGTCAGCTAGATCTGGAGGGAAGGGAGAAGTACTTTTTTCAGAAGCTTATTTATTAAAAGATTCAAACTTGAAAAATGGAAGAATTGCAGATCCTATTTTTAATGATATTTCAAAAATTATGGTTCAATCTACATCATATGCATATCTTAAAGATTCTAGATTTGGAGGAAATATATATGAGTTGGGTTACTATGCATATAAGGATGAAGTCTTTTTGGAATTGACTAATCAAAATGCTCTTAAATACATGGGTATATCAGCAGTAAAAGCTGGAAATTTACATATTTATTTAGATATTGTTATGGCTGAGGAAGGTTTTCTTATTTCAGGTTTAACAGTTTGTTATAAGCAGGCTCCTACTGTTAATATCTTATTTACATCAGTAGATTTGCCATCAGCATTTAGGAAAAGAGTGGATTCTATAAAAAGTTGGTTTATTGATGGCTTAAGATAGTTATATTCTATTTTAGAGAATTGTTTTTAATAAATAATAATTATAAAATAGCATTCAATGGGGTGACTTAAATGAAAAAATTGATTTTTTTTATTGTTTTTTTTGTTTCCGCTTTTTGTGTTTTTGCGTCATTTGATTATGGACTCTCTGTAAATTCAGTTTACAACACTAAAGATAAAAATATAAATTTTTCTTATATTCCATTTATTGAATTGGATGATTTTAAACTATATTTAAGGGCAAACTGGTCTCCAAAGGCTGATGGTACTGATGGATTTGATGATTTTTTTAAGTATGATGGAACAAATTCATTTACTGTTATGGATTCTGTCTTTAAATACATAGAGAAGATTTCTTATGGCAAATTAGATGACTTTATCTATGTTGGTGCAGAAAGAGGATTAACATTTAAATTTGATAATAAAAATTCGTTAAATCAAGTTTTAGGAAAAAATTTTCCTGCTTATTTTGAAGTAAACACACCATATATTGAGTTTCAAGGTTTTGTAGATGATATTTCATTTAAAACCACCAAAGAAATTATTCCAGATACTGCTATTACAAATGCTCATGAATATAGAACTAATTTTATGGGAATGGGTGTTAAAATGGCTCCCCATAAATTAAGTCCTGTAACTATTGGATTAAATATTTTGTATAATTTTCAAAGTAGATATTTTAATGATGATTCAATCCTTTCCACTTATCATTTTTTTACACCAGAAATCAGTGTAGCCTATAATACAAAGTTTACTGATGATATATATTTCAGTGTTGGTGCTTCAGGATCTTTAGATATGCCATATTATAGTATCTATGATGAATCAGATGGTTATTTTAGTAAATGGAATAAGAATTTTGCAGTCACCTTATTTACAGATTTAGAATTCAAAGATTTTAATTTTGGATTTAGCCTTTATACAAATCAAAAATATTTAACTTACAGACGTGCTGGTAAAGATATGCATTTTGATGGAGAATCTAATCTTTTCTATAACTATATTCCAGGTACAGCATACGGAATTGCATTTGATTTTAATTATGATTTAGGAAGAAATTCCAATATTTCAGCTTCTTACGTTTTACCATTAAGTATTAATGATAAACTTGCTATTTTTAAGTATAAGGACAGCACATTTGATGATTTACTGTTTAATTTCTCTATTGGAAATAAAATTCGTTTTTATGGTGGATTTGAATTAGAGGGATTAATTGGTTTTATTATGAATAAAGATGATTTTATTGAAATATTTAATAAGTCATCATCAAACGTTAATGCTGGTATAGAATATAAGACGGATAATCTTTCTGTTTCTAGTAAGGCAATTTTTAATGGTATAGATGTAGAAACTAAAAAACCAGATTTTACATTTTTTATTGGTGTGAATTTGCAGGTTAGAAATTTTATTAAATAAAAATAATCGGTGAGACTGGACTTGAACCAGCGACCCCAAGTCCCCCAGACTTGTACGCTAACCACCTGCGCTACTCACCGATTTTTCAAGATATCTTAAGTATAGAACTAAGATATCTTTTTTTTTATTTTATAACAACTAATCTTTTTATTTATTGATTTATAAAATTAAAAGATTTATAAAAAATTAAAAGATTTATAAACCTGAATCTGTACCACTATGCAGGGAATAATCCCGTGAAGTATACAGATCCGGATGGAAGAGAATTTTAATGTTTCAGAAGCAGGTAGAGGAATAGGGAAAGCTGCTAAATGGGTAGCTAATCAAGTTATGACTGGAGTTAATAAAATTATTGACTTTTTT